>SKRC01000185.1 GCA_007118695.1 Balneolaceae bacterium
CAAGATAAGTTCAATGAGGTATATGGCGAATGAAGCATTTGATTTCTGTTGCAGGGTTAAGTCTGTCATTAATTTTGATAGGGGCAGTTCCGGTTTTAGGACAGGAGGTCAAACTCTATGAGGTTCTGCCACAGGATCTCGACCGCCCGCTTGGAGTAGAGTTCTCCCATGAGGGGAGCAGTATGGCCTATATTGTAAGCCGTACAGGCTATATTGAGAGGTTTGATAAAAATGATCCTGAGGGTACGTTTGAACGCTGGTTTGAACTTCCGCAGGATGTATTTTTACTGTCAGAGGGAGGGTTGCTCGGCCTCACATTTCATCCGGATTACCCTGCAAACAACTCGTTCTTTGTCTACTTCACATATGAAGTTAATGACCAATATCGATCCCGCATCTCAAGGTTTTTGGTGCATGATGGAGTTGCTGATCCCGGCAGTGAAGAGATCATACTTGAGTTTGACCAGCCCGCTTCCAACCACAATGGCGGGGCGCTTGAGTTCGGCCCCGACGGGTATCTCTATATTTCATCCGGAGACGGGGGGGGCAGCGGAAGCCGGAATAACAGCCAGGATCTTACCAATCTGCTGGGTGCTGTTTTGAGGATTGATATCGATACGGAAGAGGGGTACCTCATCCCCCCGGACAATCCACTGATCGACGACACGGATGCCATGGACGAGATTTATGCATGGGGCCTTCGGAACCCGTGGAGGATGAGTTTTGATCCTGTAACCGATCACCTTTGGGTTGCCGATGTCGGACCTACCAGCTGGGAGGTCATCCACATTGTAGAGAACGGTAAAAATTACGGGTACCCGATTATCGTGGGCAGCCACTGCCGTATTTCCGGTTGTGATAAAACAGGCTTGGAGATGCCCATATTTGAGTATGAGCACGAAGATAACAATGATCGCGATGGAGATGATACCGGAAAATCGATTACCGGGGGTTACGTATACCGGGGCAGTGCCAATCCCTCACTCTACGGAAAATATATTTATGGAGATTTTGTATCGGGCCGCATCTGGGCTCTTGAAGTGGACCACGATACGTGGGAGGTGTTCTCAAATACCGAAATTTATCATGCTGAATTTCGAATACCTTCCTTTGGTGTCGACAGCGACCGGGAGATCTATACCATCGGGTGGGGAGATGATAACATCCTTTACCGGTTTGAGCCGGACGAAAACGGCGATGACCCGGAACCACCCCCTAAGGTGATTCTTTCGGAGCCTGAGGATGGGGCGACGGATCAGCCGCTTCAGCCGGAACTGACCTGGCAGGGCGAAACAGATGCGGAGAGTTATGATGTTCAGCTGGCCACCGATTCGCAGTTCAATGCGATGGTGCTCGATAAAACCGGCCTCACGCCGGCCACGTTTACCCCGGATGATCCCCTGGATTACAATACCACGTATTATTGGAGGGTTCGGGGTGTGAATCAGGCCGGGGACGGTGAGTGGAGTGAGATATGGATCTTTACAACGATCATCGGACAGCCGGAAGTTGTAAACCTGCTAAGTCCAGCCGATGGTATAGGGGATATTCCTGTTGATACCGGTTTTGAATGGGAGGAGAGGGAGCGAGCCGATAAATACACTATCCGTGTTTCGACCAGCGATGATTTTTCCCCACCATTGATAGAAGCTACTTTAGCCAATACAAATTTCACTCCTGAAGATGTACTGGAATACGAAACTACTTACTACTGGCAGGTGCGGGCCTCGAATGAAGGCGGGGACAGTGATTGGAGTGAGACTTGGAGTTTTACCACGGTATCACCGCCGGCTGTAGATGGGTTGGTTTTGAATGAACTGGAGGAGGCCATTGAACTCGAATGGGAATTGTCTGCAGAAAGTGAAATCAGTGAATGCAATATTTATCGCGGCTCTTCGGTGGCGGCCCTTGAAATAATTGCGACCGTACCGGCCAATTCGCAGGAGTATGTCGATTCGGATCTGCCCGGGGAGACCTCTATTTACACCGTTACCGCTGTGGATGTGAATGGCCAGGAAAGTGATTTTTCCAATATCGTCAGTTATTACAATGCGATAGCGACGGTAACACCGGAGTGGAAAATGGTGAGTATTCCGATATACCATGAGGGCATTGAACTGGAGAATTCGGATGTATTCAGTTTCAGCCGTGTCTACCAGTCAGACAATACCCTGTATCCCAAAAAAGGGTATTGGGTGAAGAGTATGGATGGGGAAGACTACTCAATCAAAGGGCAGGGTGTGGAAGAGGCATCGCTGACACTCGAACGTGGATGGAATCTGATTGCCGGGCTGATTGACCAGGTTCCGGTGGAGTCGATTGATGATCCATCCGGAATTATGACGTCAGCCCCGGTGTATACGTACATTGGCGGCAGCTACCAGGAAGTGCCGGCATTGATGCCGTCGGAAGGCCACTGGATCTATGCAAGTGAGGAAGGCACAATCCACCTGGAAATCAGCCGTGATATTTCGGCCATGCAGTCTTCGCCGGCCCTTGCAGCTTCCTCCCGGCATAAGGAACTGAATCCGGACAGGATCATTTTTTCCCGGAATGGCCTGGAACTCAGTTTCTGGGTCACCGATACCGGCCTGGGTCAGAATGAAAAGTATCGCTACCTTTTGCCGCCGCAGTCCCCGGATCCTTCCCTCGACGTCCGGACCGAGCAGGGATATAAAATCAGTGATACACGGTCAACCCCGTTGAATCTGACCTCCTCCGATTACCCGGTTGGAGTAACGGCTGAAACCGGTGCGGATGAGGATCATATCTACAGGATCATTGCCGTGGATGCCGGTGGCGGCATGGAGCACATCAACCTGCTTCCCGGGCAGAAACAGGTGATAAGCCGGGAATATGCATCCCTGACCCTGGAAAAAATCCACAAGGACGATGCGATCCTGGAGACGGCAATGGATCCGGGCTATCCCAACCCGTTTAATCCGGCTGCCAATATCCGGTACCAGCTGGCGCAGCAGGCCGACGTACGGGTTAACGTTTATGATGTTGTAGGCCGGCGTGTGGCGACCCTGGTAAATGAAGTACAGCAACCCGGCGTTTATACGGTTCAGTTTGACGGATCAAACCTGGCTTCCGGCATTTACTTTTTACGCCTTCAGGCGGGCAGTTATGTTGACGTGCAAAAACTCACACTGATCAAATAGCTCACACAAATTAAAGAAATATTCTCCCGATGATACGCTTAAAAACCTGTATACACCTGTTGATTGGTGTCTGGATCTTTGCCGGTTGTGGTTCACAGGAAGAAGAAGTGGCTGACAGTTACAGTTTCTCTGCCGAGGCTTCCCCTTTAGAAGCCGGTACGGTGGATCCGTCAGCCGGCACGTTTCTTGAAGGAGAAGAAATCACCGTTTCTGCTTCTGCCTCAGAGGGATGGGAGTTTGAGAACTGGACCGGTGATATAGAATCGGATGATAATCCGTTGAGCTTTTCTATCAGTCAAAACATTCATCTGACCGCCAATTTTTTCGATTTTCGCTCGGAGTATGCCGTTACTCTTACCCTGTCAGATGCTGATGACGAATTTGACCTGGAATTTGGCCAGCTTGAAAATGCAGCTCAATCAGATCAAAACTCACCGCCACCTCCACCGTTTGGTGCTCTCCACGCCTGGTTTGAAAGATCGGGAGAGAAACTGCTTAAGGATTACAGGAATGATCATGAAAGAGAAGCCGTCTGGCAGCTGCACTACCAGCCCGGCAGCGGTGAGACCATCACGCTCAATTGGCAAACAGAGGCAGCCAAAATGGATGGGTCACTGACGCTGACCGATACTTCAGGGTCATTCCAGGTAGATATGAAGGAAGAGGACTCATACGAATTCGGGGTTGATGTGCATGATTATTTGGTGATTGAATATCGTTTGTGAATTTTTACCGCAAAGGACGCAAAGGACGCAAAGAAAGATGTTGGAAGGTTGCCCTTTAATCGTTGGTGCATATCGTGCCGTTGCAGTACATCCGTATAAAAAAGGCAAGAAAATCCTCTCCTTCCCGAATGCTTCGTGTTTCAAAAAAAATGAGCGTTGTACTCAATCTGGGATGAAATTAAGGGGGGTGTTCGTTCGATTCAATAGCTGATCATATGGAATTCAAACCTGTTTTCACTATTTGCAGCCAGTATCTGATTGACTAAACCGGCCTTTCAACCTATCATTGGTGATTAGATGGAAAAACATAACTATTCAACTGAGTTCATGGAACTTGCAGATGAAAAAAACGGATCAAACAGGTATTGTCATCCAGGCGAGAATGGGATCATCCCGGCTTCCGGGCAAGATGGGGCTAGAGTTTTATAAGGGTCAATCACTTATGGATATCGTATTAGACCGGCTCCATTCATTGACCCAAATGCTGCCGATGATCGTTGCCACCACTGAAAAGAATGCCGACGATTTCATTGAAGAAATATCGAAAAAAAAAGGCGTCCCGGTTTTCAGGGGAAGCGAGGAGGATGTCCTGGCCAGGTTTATCGGTGCGGCTGAGCAGTTCGACCTTAACTACATCATCCGTATCTGTGCGGATAACCCGTTTATACAGCCCCGGTTTGTGCAACAATTAAAGAATTATAATAAAGATTCAATAGCCGATTATGTAGGTTTCCGATTGAATAGAAAGATCCCGGCGATCAAAACGCACCTTGGGTTATTTCCCGAACTTGTAAAAGTTCAGGCTTTGAAGTCAATTGATAACCCGGAGCTTACACAAGCTTACCGGGAACACGTTACCAATTATTTTTACAGTGATGAAAATCAAGCTTTTTCCACAAAATGGATTGATCAAACTTATCCGGAAGATGTATTGACTAACATACGACTGACAATTGATACCGGAGAGGATTTTGTAATCGCGAGCCGAATTTACCGGTATTTCCGTGAACATTCACTCGATAGTACCGATGAAAATATCATCCGATATGTATATGAAAATACTGAATTAATCGAAAGTATGAGCAGGAGAATTAAACAAAATGAAAAATAGAAGGTCTGACGAAATTTATATTATAGGAGAAATTGGCCAGAATCATAATGGATCGGTCGATCTGGCAAAGGTAATTATCGATATGATCGCCCGGAAAATTGAAGTGGATGATTTTAAACTCACTTTGAAAGGGATGAACGCAATCAAGTTAACCAAAAGGGATCTTGATGAAGA
>SKRC01000254.1 GCA_007118695.1 Balneolaceae bacterium
ATATTCAAGGATTCATCTGATCAGCGGTACCAAAGGCATAGCCAGAAAGTGGCCTCTTCCTGCCAGGATTGCCACAAGCCATGACGGCTGGCTATCAGAAAGTGAATTTGATTCCCTGGAAGAAAAATATACTCCCGAGATTACCAAAAGGGTTGGTGAAATGGCCAGGCAGGTGGGTGGCCACGGAGGCATGGACACATTAATGGATTGGCGTTTGATCGATTGCCTTCGAAACGGATTGCCCCTGGATATGGATGTCTACGATGCTGCTTTATGGAGTTCAATCGTACCATTGAGTGAATGGTCGGTAGCAAATCGATCCAATTCAGTGGACGTACCCGATTTCACCTCCGGTGCCTGGGAAACCAATAAACCCGGAATGGATATTGAACTTGAATATGGTGGCACAACCAAGGTCATTTAAAGAAATGACATTTTTACTAAAACCGGTTCCAAAATACCGGAAAGGGCATAAGACTTATTTAGTTTGAGCTAAATCAAAAAAATTATGAAGGCATCAGATAATTTGGCAAGGATTAATCCTGGTGAAAAAGATGGATTGCTTTGCAAGACGATTTTCATCATGTCAATAATCTTTTTGATGACATGCGGCGAAGTGAAGGCCCAGGAGTCTCTCGATGTAATTCGCGGTGAGTCAAGCAATAATAGCTGGCTCCATTTCAGTGACGCACCCAATTCATTATACCATCATCTGGCTGGCCAGGCTTTTGAACAGCTTGAGCATCGGTCTGTATCGATTAATGAAATGGGTTCTGCAGACGATTGGCAGCGGAGACAGGAGCATCTTAAGGAAGTTTTGATGGATATTACAGGGCCTTATCCTGAAAAAACACCATTGAATGCAACCGTAACCAGGACGATTCAGAAGGATGATTATAAAGTAGAACATATTGTATATGAGTCCAGGCCGGGATTTTTTGTAACCTCATCCATGTTTATCCCGGATGGGTTGGGAACCAGCCAAGCCCCGGCTATTCTCTATGTGAGCGGACATTACGAGGAAGCATATAGAAATAGCAATTATCAGCATCTGATTCTGAACCTTGTTAAAAAGGGTTTTATCGTATTTGCCATTGACCCGGTTGGGCAGGGAGAACGCCTGGAATATTATGACCGGAATACTGGCAGCTCCATGGTTGGAGGCCCGACGAGTGAGCATTCTTACCCGGGGGCACAAGCTTTCATCTCCGGAAGCTCTCAGGCTCATTATATGATTTGGGATGGCATCAGGGCAGTAGATTATCTTCAGGAGAGAGAGGAGGTGGATCCGGACCGGATAGGTATAACCGGTATGTCTGGCGGTGGTACACAGGCTGCTTATATAGCGGCTATGGATGAACGCATTTATGCGTCTGCTCCCGGTAATTATATAACAAGTTTTACACGATTGCTTCAGACGATCGGCCCGCAGGATGCGGAGCAAAACCTGTTTCATGGAATTGCAAATGGGATCGATCATGCTGATTTATTGTCTGTCCGTGCCCCGAAACCCGTCTTGATCAAGTCAACCACCAACGATTTCTTCAGTATTCAGGGAGCCAGGGAAACAGCAAAAGAAGTGTCGGTAATCTATGAGGCACTTGGCAGTGGAGAAAAATTTGGGATGGTCGAAGATGATGGCGGCCATACAGTGACTCGTAAAAACAGGGAAGCCATGTATGCTTTTTTCCAACAGCATTTGGACAATCCCGGCAGCCCGGATGATCAGGAAACAGACATTTTAAGTGAGGATGAGATACAGGTAACCAAATCGGGACAGGTGTCCAGATCTTATGGAGGTGAAACCGTCTTTAGTCTGAATCGCATGGAAGCCGGGAAACAGCTTGCAGAACTTCAGCAATCGAGAATTAATCTTGGCAGTCACCTTCCCGGAGTCTTAGAGGCAGCCAAAAAACTTTCCGGGTATCAGGAACCGGAAACCGTTGACAATCCGGTCTTTACCGGACGCTTCCAGCGCAGCGGATATGTTATTGAGAAATATTTTGTGAAAGGCGAAGGCGATTATGTCATCCCATATCTCCTCATGGTTCCAGACAATCCGAATGGTAAATCAGTGATCTATCTGCATCCATCCGGCAAAGCTGCCCAAGCAGCTGAAGGTGGTGAGATGGAATGGTTTGCCAGAAATGGATTTACCGTGCTGGCCCCGGATCTGGCAGGCATTGGCGAAATGGGTGCCGGCGGTTCAAGTGAACTTCGCAGGGAATGGCGTGCTTCCATTCTGATAGGCAGAAGTATCGTAGGAATTCGTGCCGGTGATATTGTCAGGCTTGCCCGGCTTTTACAGAAAAATGCAGAGGAAGGTGAAATCTATGGTGTAGCCAGAAAAGAGCTGGGACCGGTGCTATTACATGCTGCAGTATTTGAACCGGCAATAGAACGGGTAGCCCTGCTCGATTCATATTCATCCTATAGCTCAATAGTATTGAACCGGTTTTATGATACAGGTTTTATTCACAGTACTGTAGCCGGCGCTCTTACGGCTTATGACCTTCCGGATCTTGCCGCCAGCCTGGCACCCAGGAAACTGATGATGGCTGGAATCACAGACGGAGCAGGAAAGCCCGTTAGTTCCGAAAACTTACAGGAAGACATTTCCATCATAAAGACAGCTTACCAGCACAAGAATGCCCCGGAATTACTATCTGTATCCGGGAAAGCGGAGGGTGAAAAGTTGCATGATTTATTTAAAGAATGGTTTAAATAACATGTTGATTATTAAAGAATCGATTATATAATGAAAAAAATTAACGGTATCTCAAGAAAAGATTTTCTAAAAAAATCTGCTGTCATCTCAACAGGAATTACTGTAGGCTGGAATGCGAAAAGTTATAGTAACATTCTTGGTGCAAACGACCGGGTCCGGGTTGGCATCGTCGGTTTCTCTGTTCGTACCAAGAGAGCTTTGATTCCCTCCTTTATGGATCATGCGGATGAATTCAATTTTGAGTTTACAGCTGTTTCCGATATATGGAATCGACGCAGAGATGAATGTGAAATTTTCTTGAAAGACCAGTATGGGAAAGACATTGAAAAAGCCCGGAATAATGAAGAATTATACGACCGCGGAGATATCGATGCCGTTATCATTGGTACGGCAGACTTTCAGCATGCTTTGCACTGTAAAGAAGCCGTGGAGGCAGGTTGTGATGTATTTGTAGAAAAGCCATTTGCCGAAACGCAGGAAGATAATCGGGAAGCACTGAGTGCTGTGGAAAAAAGCGATAAAATTGTCCAGGTCGGAACCCAGATGAGAAGCGGTAAAAACCATCAGATGGCAGCCGAATATCTTCATTCAGGCAAGTTTGGAGATATTGTTAGTGTAGAAATAAACCGGCATGTTAACCAGCCGGGAAGATGGAGGCTTCCGCAGCTTGTCAAGGAATTGCGAGAGGAAGACACGGACTGGAACCGGTATTTAATGAACCGGCCATATGAGCCGTGGAACCCGAGAAAATACCTGGAGTTCCGGTTGTTTTGGCCTTATTCCTCAGGGATACCGGGTCAGTGGATGGCACACCATATCGATACTTTGCAATGGTTTACAGGGTATGCTCATCCCAGGAGTGTAGCCGCAAATGGTGGAATCTATAAATGGAAGGATGGGCGAAATAATTTTGATACTATGACGGCAGTATTTGATTATGGACCATCCGATGATAAAACAAAAGGTTTCCAGGCCATCTATTCGTCCAGGTTAACGAACTCTGCCGGCGGTGTAAATGAGATTTATTATTCAAATGGCGGCAAACTTGACCTGAGAACTTTTAAAGTTTCACCAGAGGGAGGTTTAACCGGACAGCAGGCATCCGTTATGGGAAAGAGTGCCAATTTGTTGCCTGAACTTTCCCTGCTCGATGAAATGCAATCAGATCAATCTGCAGGAGAAAACCTCGATATGAACTCCCTGCATATGAGAAACTGGATGGAATGTATCAGGGCCCGGACCCAGCCAAATGCAGATGTACGGGCAGGATATAATCATTCGGTCGCGAATATCATGACAATGGCTGCATTACGAACCGGTAAATTGGTTACCTATGAAGAAAAATCACAAGAAGTGCTTGCCGGTGGAGAAGTATTTCAATACTGAATCTAACTATTCAACTATCATAATAAAATCATATACAACATGAATATTGAAATTTTTAATACCAAAGAAGAATTGGGCGTGAGATCAGCCAGCCAGGCTGCTGATAAAATTAAAAAAACTATAAAGGAAAAAGGTACGGCAAATATCATCCTGGCTACAGGAGCCAGTCAGTTTGAAACATTAAAGAATTTGGTTGAGGATTCTGAAATTGACTGGTCAAAAGTAGTGATGTTTCATCTGGATGAATATGTTGGCATGCCGGAAACACATCCGGCAAGCTTCAGAAAGTACTTAAAAGAGCGTTTTGTTGAGAAGGTTTCGGGTTTGAAAGCTGTTCATTTTATTAATGGTGATAGTGGGGATCCGGATGGAGAGTGTAAACGGCTGAACCGGATTATTTCTGAACACCCTATCGATGTAGCTTTAGTGGGAATTGGGGAAAATGGCCACCTTGCTTTCAATGACCCGCCTGCGGACTTTGAAATTGAGGATCCTTATATAGTTGTCGAACTTGATGAAGCCTGTCGCAAACAACAGATGGGGGAAGGCTGGTTTGATACGATCAAAGATGTTCCAAAAAAAGCCATAAGCATGTCAGTAAAGCAGATCATGAAATCGAAGAGTATTATTTGTTCAGTGCCCGACAAAAGAAAAGCAGAAGCTGTCAAAAATTGCCTGGAAGGAAAAATATCAAACCTGCACCCTGCATCAATATTACAGGAACATGGTGATTGCACGATTTTTCTTGACAATCCTTCGGCCTCTTTGTTGTCAAACAAAACCAAATAATTCCAGTGTCATATCAACCATACTTTTGCGGGGCTCCCGACATCTTGTCGGGATTCTTTTACTCCTGGCTGCTTTAAAAAATATGTGCATAGCCATAGCTGTGTGCATGTTTTTCTTATTGCCAGGAGTAAAAAATCCCTTCGGCTTACCCCACAACGCATGGTTGACACGACATTAGCCTGCTCTACTCCTTGATTAATCCTCAGCCATGAGTTGTAAAACCGCACTGCTCATCGTTATGAC
>SKRC01000092.1 GCA_007118695.1 Balneolaceae bacterium
AAACGGTGGCTAAGCATGTAGATACTTGAACGATATACCGTCTCGGACCCGGGTTCAACTCCCGGCAGCTCCACAATGTACTGATCCCTGAATAGCTCATCAGCTTTTCAGGGTTTTTTATATCAGTCGATAGTGCCATGCAATCGACGGTCGGGTTGCGAAGCAGTGCTTCGCGGTTCAACTCCCGGCAGCTCCACTTTTTACAAGCAAAGGGCTCTTCACGCGATTGTGTGTGAAGAGCTTTTTTTGGTTAAACAACTCAACACTCAATGGTCAATGGTCAAAGGTCAGTCATGGTCATTGGCAAAAAGCAGGTCAATTAATCTGAATGGGACAACTCACCGGGCATTTCCAGGTTTCCCATCATCCTGAGGCAAAAGCGCCGCTATCATCGTTCAGGAATGAGCCGATTATCTTGAGGAGCCCTCTCTTGCTAAATAGGGGGCTGATTTGGCAATATCTTCAGGAGTGCCTGTTCGTTTAAGCGGTAGTGATCCGGGCATCTCATCTCAAACAGAATCCGGGTCAGCAAATGCCGCATCGGATGATTTGTATAATTGGATTTCAAAGGGGGCGGCTGAATACGGTTGATGTGGATGTCCAGGTAGCTTTATAAACCTTATTTGAGCAGTTTAAAAAACTCATAAATAATCTGTCACAACTGCCTTTATCAGCTCTCTTTTTAACTGCATAGCGGCTTTATTACCCCCGGATCTCGTTCAATTCCGGAAACAGGTTGGCTTAAAAGCGATTATGATGACAGTTTGATTGGAATTTTAACATTCTGACAAAATTCCGGCTGTTTAAGAATAAATTGGTCCATCATCTGCAATTAATGTTTAATGGGACTCCATGATGAGTTTTATCGCCAAATTTTTGGCTTGGGTAGCACTCTTTGTTGTGGCTATTGCAATTCAGTTGCCTGCACAGGATTTGAGTAATTTCAGATTCACCCACCTGACAACAGACGACGGTTTATCCCAAAGCACAATTAATGATATCCTGCAGGATAGCAGGGGATTTCTCTGGTTTGCCACGGACGACGGACTCAACCGTTATAATGGCTACGAATTCGACGTATTTAGAAACAGGCCGTCCGACAGCACCTCTGTTTCCAGCAATATCATTACAGGACTGATCGAAGATTTTAACGGCAATATCTGGGTGGCAACCAATGGTGGAGGCATCAATAAGTTTGACCGGAAAACCGAGCAATTCAAACGGTTCAATTATGCGGATGGCGATTCCAATTCTCTCTCCAATGATTTTGTAACGGCGCTATACCTGGATTTTACGGGGGTGATGCTGATCGGTACCCAAAGCGGGCTGAATATTTTTGATCCGAGGACCAAACGTTTCACGCGTTACCGGGCCGGGGATGACAATGCCGGCAACCTTAGCCATGATCATATCACCGATGTGATAAAAGATGGTGAGGGGATGATCTGGATCGGCACCCAGGCCGGCGGGGTTTATAAGTTCGACCGGTTCCGGGAATCCTTCAGTCAATACCGGCCGGGAGATGGATCAGGTATGGAAGATCATTGGATTACGGCTCTCCACCTCGATCGGGACGAAGTGCTTTGGGTTGGCACCCAATCAAAGGGCCTGTTTCGCTACGATGACCAGAGTAAGAGATTTGAAAATTTCAGCCGGCGAAATAATGACATCAGTTCCATCAGCCATAACTGGATCTTGTCTATTTTTGAGGATGAATACGGATCGTTTTGGATCGGGACTATGAACGGGCTTAACCTGATGGACCGCGAGAATGGCACTTTCTCTAATATTTCCCAGGAGCAGCCAAACTATCTAAGCAATTACTCGATTTCATCGCTGTATGAAGATAAATCCGGTGTTTTCTGGATCGGTACCAGGGATGGGGCACTCAACAAACTGGTTCGGTCGACAGAATCATTTAGTGTTTTACGGAATGAACCCGGAAATCCGAATTCCATCAGTGACAATAATGTATGGGCTATACTGGAAAGCAGCAGGGAAGAGGTGTGGATTGGAACGCATGGGGGAGGGTTGAACCGGTTTGACCCGGCTACCAGGCAGGTAACCCGCTACCAGCACAACGCCTCGGATTCGACCAGTTTGAGTGATAATTTCGTCAATACCCTGATTGAAGATCAACATGGCCATATCTGGGCCGGGACCATAAACGGGCTCAACCGGTATGATCCGGAAACTGATTCTTTTACCCGGTTTCAACACGATCCCGGCAACCCCAGCTCCATCGGCGGCAACCAGATTACTGCCCTGATGGAAGACCATAAAGGCATTATCTGGATTGGCACCCTGAACAGCGGCCTTACCTCCTACGATCCGGAAACCGGCAACACACGCCGTTTCCAGCACGATGCTGACGATCCGGAAAGTCTGAGCCACAACAAGGTATGGTCACTTTATGAGGATAGTAAGGGCAATTTTTGGCTTGGAACGCATGGTTTCGGCCTTAATCGGTACAACCGGGTGGACGATGTTTTTGAACATTACCGGTATGAGCCGGGCAATCCATCATCCATCAGTAATAATTTCATCAATTTTATTCATGAAGGTGGCAATGGGTACCTGTGGATCGGGACCATTAATGGGTTGAACAAATTCGATCTGGATACCGGTGAATTTGAACGTTTCAACAGATCCAATGGCCTGCCCAATAATGTGCTGTACGGAGTTATTGAGGATGAGCGCGGACATCTGTGGTTGAGCACGAATAACGGGATTGCCGATTTTAATCCGGAAACGGGGACCAGCAGAAATTACGGACTGGGTGATGGGTTGCCTGGCAACGAATACCGGTTTGGTGCTTATCACCGGGGGGAATCGGGACGCATGTACTTCGGGGGGATCGATGGGGCTGTAGTTTTTGAGTCAGACAGCATCCGGGACAATCCTTACATACCTCCGGTCGTACTGACCAACTTTCAGATCTTCAACAGGGACGTTCCGATCGGGGATGGGTCGTTTTTAAATCAATCCATTACCGAGACACGCGATATTACCATCACTCATAACGAGTCGGTTTTCTCTTTTGAATTTGCAGGACTGCATTTTGCCTCTCCGAATCAAAATCAATACGCCTACATGCTGGAGGGGTTTGATGAAGAGTGGCAATATGTGGGCAGCCGCCGGTTTACTTCCTACACGAATCTGCCGGCCGGGCAGTACCGTTTTCGCGTCAAAGCCTCAAACAAGGATGGAATTTGGAATGAACAGGGAACGTCAGTAAACCTGGAGATCACTCCACCGGCCTGGAAAACCTGGTGGGCTTACAGTGCTTACGGGATCTTTTTTATTGGGTTCCTGATCGGCTTTGTTCAATACCGTATTAGCAGTGAGCGCAACAAAAAACAGCGTCTGGAGATTCAGAAAGAGAAACTGGAAACTGAAGTGCAGCTGCGCACGATCGAATTGGCCGAAGAGAAAGAGAAAGGGGAGAGTCTTTTGAGGAATATTCTGCCCGGAGATATTGCCGATCAGTTGATCCTGAATGGCAAGGTGAAACCCCGCAAATATGATGAAGCGACCATTTTGTTTACGGATTTTGAGAATTTTACTGACATGGCCTCTTCGATGTCAGCCGACCGGCTGGTTAGTGAGCTCAATGAGATTTTTGAGGCATTTGACCGAATTCTTGAAGAAAACAATGTTGAAAAAATTAAAACCATCGGGGATTCCTATATGGCTGTCGGTGGTGTGCCACATGAAGATGAGTTTCATGCCGTAAATGTGGTTCGTGCCACTCTTGAGATGCTCGAATATATTGAAGAGCGCAACAGGGAGGCCTCCTTCAAATGGCGGATGAGAGCCGGTGTACACTCCGGGGAGATCATTGCCGGCGTTGTAGGGAAGAAAAAATTTACGTTCGACATATGGGGCGATTCGGTGATTATCGCCAGCCGCATGGAGGCGACCGGCGAGCCGGGCAAAGTGAATGTATCTGCCGTGACCAGGGATTTGATAAAAGATCATTTCAACTGCGATTACCGCGGAAAGATTACAACCTCCGGCAAGGGGAAGCTGGACATGTACTTTGCCAGCCAGATGGAAGAACCGATGAACAGCGGAACAATTGAACAGACGAACAATGGAATAGGCGAACAATTGAACAATTGAACAGACGAACAGTAGAATGGCGAAGTGGATTGTGAATTGTGGTTGAGTGCCCTTTGTACTCAAATCACGATGTTGCGCTGAGTGATGCGCAATTCCGGTTGTACCGACTTCAGCCGGGAGGGTCTTAATAACTGTAAATAACTTTGTGTTGCTCTGCGGTTCAATTAAAAGAGGGCTATTAACCCGAATCGAACTGCCCATTCATCATTCTACTGTTCTAATGTTGCATTGTTCGTCTGTTCAATCATTCAACTGTTCTTCCTCTGCCACGGGAGATGGTCGAGGTCAACATTGCCGCCGGTGATGATGAGACCTATTTTTTTGCCTGCCGTTTCAATTTTGTGATCAAAAAGAGCTGAAACGGGCACTGCACAGGACGGCTCGATGATCATGTTCATCCGTTCCCAGATAAACCGCATATCACGGATGATCGATTCTTCACTGACAGTTACGATATCATCAACAAAATCACAGATTATCTTAATGGTCAGATCTCCCAGAGAGGTCCTCAGGCCATCGGCAACGGTATTAACGCGATCCGGCTTGATCAGAGTGCCGGCTTTGAAGGACCGGTAGGCATCGTCGGCCATTTCCGGTTCAGCACCGATAACGTCCACCGGTTTTCTATCCGTTTTGCAAACCAGGGCGGTGCCACTGATCAGCCCGCCGCCTCCGACCGGTGCAAGTACCAGGTCCAGCCCGGGTACCTCGTCCAGCAGCTCCATGGCCGCTGTGCCTTGTCCGGCAATAATATATGGATTGTTGTATGGGTGGACGAACAGGGCACCTGTATCGCTGATGACCTTCTCGGCAGTTGCCTCTCGCGCTTCCTGGGTGGAATCACAAAAGGTGATGGATGCCCCATACCCTTTAACTGCTTCAACTTTTATTGCCGGCGCGTTTTCGGGCATCACTACATAGGCCGGGATACCCCGAATGGCCGCGGCAAGGCTGAGCGCCTGTGCATGGTTCCCAGAGGAGTGTGTGACGACACCCCGGGAGGCTTCTTCATCGGTCAATGACATCACCGCATTGCATGCCCCGCGGAATTTGAATGCCCCGGTTCTCTGAAAATTCTCGCACTTTAAAAAAACCTCACAGCCAGCTTTTTGGTTGACATGCGATGAGGTGCGAACCGGAGTGTGCCGAATATGCGGCTGAATCCTTTTGGCAGCTCTTTCAATATCGGCAAAAACCGGTTTGTCCATAATTCAGATCCTTTGATGCAGTATGTATCCCTTAATTCAAATAAAACCGGAAACCCATATTCCCGCTGAAAAAGAAATTGAATTCGGGATTGACAGTAACGGTAGGTGCCAGCTCCAGGAACAGGTCGACAGGCACATCATCAAAGTTGAATCCGAACCCGGCAGGCAGCCTGATGGAGAGCCGGTCATCATCCACTGTGTCTCGCCACTCAAATGCTACCCCTCCACCGTAATAGTAATGAAGTACACCGATCTCCCAATCCAGGTCATCATAAAATTTATGAACCAGGTAATCGGCATGGGTATAAAAGCTGGAATAATCATCATTGATCCGGAACGTGGCCAACCCGGCCAGGGCTGATCTTTCGGCTGTCCAGACTTTGTAGCTCAATCCGTCGGGGCCGCCGATTGCAGCGCCAATGCCGAAGCCGCGATCCTGAGCGTTTGCTGATTGTGCAGCGACCATAAGGGAGGTTGCAAGTAAAAATGTAAGTATAAAATTTCGCATGGTTTTTCGGTTAGTTATGGTCTATAGTTATTTCATTAGGAAATCGGATACTGTTTTACAAATATGATTGTGTTAACGTTCCTTAATTGCAATAGGTTTCTGTCTGTCTGAACACCCCTCAATGGATAGACAAGTCTATCGGGTACAGGCAGAAAGAAACAATGGCGTCAATATAACATTTTTATGATGCAGATCACGTCCTGTTCAGTAATCCAGGCCGGGTTGTGTGATTTTATAATTTTTCTCTTCTTTTTCCCGTGCTACCATCTCCTCCACATCTTTCAGAAGCTGTTTGGCATCGAAGATGATCCCGTCTTTGATGGTGTATTTTACACCGCCGACACGGACCGGCCGATTGTTTTCATCTACCCGGATTGCGCCGGTCCCATACAGCACTTTTATGTTTTCAAGCGGATTTTCTTCGACAATCACCAGGTCGGCCAGCTTACCCACTTCGATGGTTCCGAGTTTGTCGTCGACTCCGAGAACTTCGGCTGCCCGCAGGGATGACGACTGAAACACCTCAAGAGGGTGGAAACCGGCTTCCCGTAAGAGTTCGAGTTCCCGGATGTAGGCGAACCCATAGAGTTTGTAGATGTAGCCGGCATCGGACCCCACCGTGACAGTCCCGCCCCGGTTTTTGTATTCATTGATAAATTGCATCCAGAGCCTGTAATTTTCTTTCCAGGCGACTTCCTGTTCGGTTCCCCAATCAAACCAGTAGGAACCGTGTGTCCTTCGGTCGGGCTGGAAAAATTCCCAGAGGGATGGAACCGTATATTTTTCGTGCCATTCGGCCCTTCGCTCCCTCATCAGGTCCCGGCTGGCCTCATAGATGGTAAAGGTGGGATTGATTTCAAAGTTGAGGTCCAGCAGCTCGCTCATGACACGGTTCCAGTGGTCACTGCCGGGCTTTGCAGCCTGTTTCCATAGACGGCCGGCTTCTTCAAAGCGGTGTTGCTCGTTCATGTAATTGTAATCCAGGGGGTAGTCCTGGATGACCCGGTCGGTGAACAAAGCTTCGGGGAGCCCATACCAGTGGGTCATTCCCCGCAGCCCTATACGCGCCGTGTGCAAGGCGTTGGCGTAGACCACCCGCGTTTGGGCATGATGGGCCATGGTGCCGAGTCCACGTTGATTGGCTTCATCTATTGCCGCTTCGAAAATTTCAGGGCGTGTCCCGAAAAACTTGATACCATCGGCGCCTTCCTCATCGATCATGCGAACCCAGTCGCGGGCTTCGTCCGGATCGGTCATCGGCATGTTGCGTCCTTGCCCAAAACTGATGTAGGCAAACACCCGTGGTGCCGTTATTTCATTGTTTTCACTGCGCTGTTTGTGGCGTATGGTCCATCGCAGGCCGTTGCCTGAGGCCGGTTCGCGAATGGAGGTAATGCCGTGGGCCATCCAAAGCTTATAGACATATTCCGGTACGGTACCCTGGGCTGAGCCTCCGGTATGGGCATGCATGTCAAAAAAACCCGGCAGCACGTACATCCCTTCGGCGTCGATCACCTTGTCGTCTTCACCTGCCGGCGGGCGGCGGTTTTCGTTGATGGGCACACCCGGGAAGCCAACATTCCGGATGGTTGTGATCTCATTTCCCTCGATGACAATATCGACCGGACCGGTCATGGGCGAGCCGGTGCCGTCTATCATATTCAGTCCCCGTATGATGAGCCGGTCAAACGGCCCTTCGCCTTCTTCCCGGTCGGGGGCATCGGGCATTTGGGCAAAAACGGAGGTGGAAAAAAGTATGGAGAAGAGTAAAAATGCCTGTAACAGTTTCATATATCCAATTTCTTGTTCGCTGGTTTGAGGTAAAAAGATTCTCAATAATACTATTTCACCGGCAAAAAAGAAGAATATGGTCAATTGTTGAAATTTTTTGTAACAAATCCCGGTTTCGGGACTCTTATAATATAGAAACTTTGGTAAAGGTTATTCCCCTTCTGGTGTAACAACCAGATACTCCTACACTCTGAAACCTAATGCATCTAACCCCGGAATTGATAGTTCCGGGGTTTGTTATTTTATAGAGGTTTGGCATGAGAGACTTAATCAATTTCTACAAGAGTGAATGAGAGCTGGTGAATTCTGCGAGAATACAGGCCGTCTGTCCCTGAAATACCTTGAGCAAGATCTACTGATTTTAGATAATAAAGTAAAAAAAACACTCAACATTCAGCTTTCAACACTCAATGTTCAAGTGGATTGCAATTAATCAAACTGTACATTATTTATTGAGTGTTGAATATTGAGTGTTTTTTTCAAAAACTTACCAACTTTTCAAATACATATACGCAAATCTCACCAAGTAATATTTTTGCAAGAAATACGCACTAAAAATATACCCTGTAAAGCAGGTTCACCGATCGTCCCGGTTCAGGAAACAGATCTTTGACCTGGGAAAGATGGTTGTAATGTTCCTTGTTGAGCAGGTTGAGGGCGTTCAGGCTAACCGTATGGAATGTGCCTCCCCAGTTAAACCGGTACTGCGCATTCAGGTCGAGGATGGTATAGCCGTCGGTTGGCGTCTCAAATTCACCCAGGCGGTTCTGGCTGGCCGCCATTCTCACACGGCTGCCAAGAATGAAACTGTTAAAGGAGTAGTTCACACCGATGTTTCCTTTCAAGGGCGGCATCATCGGCAGCGGCTGCTCGGATTCGGTCAGCCCGGTTGCCTCCTTCTCTTCCTCCGAGACCACCCGGTCGCCGATGGTAAAGGAGAGGTTGCCGTCGATGGCAAGATTGGAGAGCAACTGAAATTCGGAAGTGAGTTCAAGTCCGTACATTGTTGCTTGAGTGCCAACAAATTGGAACTCATTTAAATCAGGTTCTATGGGACTTGGCTGGTCAGTATCCTGTGCATGCAGGTAATTGTTAAAATAGTTGTAATATCCCGACAGTTCAAAGGACGCCGTGTCCGTCTTATACCTTCCAAACAGTTCGGTGCCGAGCCCGCGTTCTGCGTCAAGATCCGGATTGCCAATTTCAAAGGCATAGACAGCCAAATGAGGGCCCTCTGAATAGAGTTCTTCCAGGGTCGGGGCACGCCAAGAGTGCATCAACGTGGTTCCCAGAAAGAAACCCCGGCCGAAATCATAAATACCCGAAAAAGAAGATTCCAGGCCTGTAAAGTTTCGTTCTCTTACAGATCCGATAATGGGGCTTTGACGCTCTCTTTCCGGCCAGGTGGTGGTATGATTCAGGCGGAGTCCGGCTTCCAGGTGTAATGAGCCTATATCGGCCTCCTGAATGGCAAACAAAGCACCGCTCCAGGAAAAGGAGTTTGGATCACCTGTTGTTCCAAATACGTTATAGTCTACAAATTCTCCCCACGCACCGATGACACCGTCTTCAAAAATGCCCCAGTCTTTGGTTCTCAGTTTGACCGAACCGGTTGTTGTATCCATGTCGTATTGGGTTCCTATAGACCCGCCTGCCTCAATTTCGGCATGGTGGTAGCGTATAAATGAACCGCGCACTTCAAGCAGATCGAAAAAGGCATTTTGCATTAAAATTTCAGTTCGTCCTTCTGTCTGGTATTTGGACATTTCAATATCCACACCGGAAGGGTGACCACCTTCAGGATCCGGGGGAATGCCGTACTCACTCAGGTACATGGATCCCGACAGCCCTGCATAGCCCCAGGACCGGATATAACTGGCTCCAAACGCATTACTGGTTGTCTGCAGGTACGTATTTTCCAATTTCCCGATCGGTGTATTGTAATCCTGGCCGAGACGGCCGTTCAGATCGACGTTCAGAACAAAATCATCCCCCCAGGGCACTTTTAGATTTCCGGCAGTCATCATACCCCGGTTTACACTGGATCCCTGCATGGAAACGGAACCTGTTATACTGGTCGGGACACTGTTGGGAATCTGGTTACGTACCACGTTGATAACCCCGCCGATGGCACCCGAGCCGTGTTCCAGTGCAGCCGGTCCGCGGGCAATTTGTATTTCATCGGCCGCCGATGGATCGACGGTTACCGAATGATCGGCCGAGGTCCACGATACATCTCCGGTGCGCTGGCCGTCTTCCAGGATCAGCACCCGTTCATCGCCGAGGCCCCGGATTACCGGCCGGCCGGGGGCTACACCCATACTGCGTTCCGAAAATCCGGCCTGATTGCTGAGGGTGGAGGATAAGGTGGCATCCAGATCCCTTCGTAATTTGTCGCCGATTATTTTTATCGAGGCGTGTTCCAGGCCGGAACCAACGGTTCCCTCTGCATCGGCTACAACCTCTACGGCATCACCCGATAAAACCGTCGGCCGCATTTCCAGTGTCAATTCCGCCGTCTCGTCATCCGAGACAATCACAACCCGGTTAATCGTAATGTATCCGATCCTGTGAACAATTACGGTGTAACTCCCTTGCGGAACATTCCTCAGCCGGAACCGGCCATCCCTGTCAGTTGTGGCTGTACGGTTGATCTCTTCCAGATGCAGATAGGCATAGGAAACCGGTTCATGGGTTTCGGCATCGATGACAACGCCTTCCACGGTGCCGGATGCCTCAGTTGTTTCTCTCGCCTCTGCAGTAATAGCAAAGGACAAATGAATAGTCAGGGCTAACAATATGTATCCGATGATGTTATTCATGTGAATCTTACTTCTAAAAATGAGGAAAAAGGCGGTCTTTCAAACCGCCTTTTAACAGGTTATTGTACCACGATTAATGCTTTGTATTCAGACATTAAAACAAGGATTTGAGACAATTGTTTTAACATTTACCGGGTTCTGCATTTGTCTCTGGTGTGCTGATAGATTCCATTTTCATCGATTAAATTATGATCGTCATGAGGAACCGTTACATCCATCCAGGCAGATGTAAAATCGGAATGTGCATCATCTCCATGTCCATGCATGATTCTAAACCTTAATTGGGTTTCACCAGCGTGATCTGCCCGGAAATGAAATCCCCACATTCCATCAGACCCATGTTGTTCAAGATTGGCCGGTCGAATATCATTTAGCGCATCAACATCTTCACGCGCTTCATCGGTACATTCATCAGTCAGAGTATTGTCATGAGGTGAAGGAGGGTCTGTATGTGGATTTCTCCATTCCCATAATAGCCAATACTCTCCGCCTTCATCTTCATCTAAATCCGGAAGGTCGAAAATATCACCATCTAAATCGATCCATCTTATTATTATTTTTGGGGTCATTCCACTTGCAATTTCTTCAGTTAAATCAATGACATCCGGAGAAATTACGATTCCATCAATATCCTGACGGAAGTATTCATTATATTCTCCATCAGGATTCCAGGTGAAATCACCAGCTACACTTCTAAGAATTTCCTCATCACCTCCTTGGTCAAAAACTGTTCTTTCTTGTAATACAAATCCAATAGCATCTTGATGATCTTCTAAGTCATCATTTGCGCCTGTGGTATCACATGCGGTAAAGGTAAATGTGGCTAAAATTAATAGAACCAGTGTATTGTTTAAGATATTGGTATTCAGGTGTTTCATTGTTTTATTTGTTTTGAATTATAGGGATTTTGTTTGACTAAATTGATTGTATAACATCAATCAACCAATTGCTTTGAACGATGCTTTCGCATGCATGCAGGCAATCAACGGTGTGTTACATTGGGTAAAAAGGGAAAAGCGTATCAGCCAAAAAGCGGGGGAGAGCGGCCGTCTTTTGCATTGATGACAGGAAATACCGTTACCTGATCGGCAAGGAGGGGCAAGTCATCGTTCGTGTTGAGAATGAAGAGGGTTGAAAGGTCGGCATCGGCAACCGCTTCAAACATAACAGCACAAAACGGACATGTTTCATGGGATTGATCCAGCACATGTGTGGCATAATCCGGAATGTGCGCGTGGTCATCCAGCAACTCATGAACATGAAGAGTTGAAATCAGCAATCCTGCGGAGAGCAGAAATGCGAAAAAAGTTGCTATGGAGGATCGAAATCGGCTCAAATTATCTTTTTAGTTGTATTATTCAGAACCGCTTGGAATATAGCTGGACTTTTACCAATCAACCAAATAAAAGTGGTAAAATGTAAGATATTGAATGAACCTGGCATCAATAGCGTCCAGCAGTCTCACAACACATTAACTGAAAATCAATTGAAATATTGTCACAATGGAATTAATAGAGATCATACATACCTGGTTATTGGATCTGGGTGAGGAGTATGGCGTCAACCCGTATCTGTTCGGTGCGATTTATGTGGGCGCTATCCCGTTTTTTACCCTGTCGGTCGCAAAAATTGTGCAGAATTACAGAAAGAAAAAATCCATTGCCTTGCCGGTTATGGCCGCCTCATTTTGTTTCGTCTCGGCTTATGTGTATCTGATGATCGCCGGACAAAATGTGCCGTGGTGGGTCTATGCCATCGTAGTTGGCCTGTTGGTATACGGGGGGTATTCTACAGTTAAGAAAGTGCGAAATCAGGTAAAAAATGTTGAAGTCGAGGCGGATTTATGAGCAGCTATGACTATGACGTTGTTGTAATCGGGGGAGGAGCAGCCGGGTTGACCGCCTCGGGGATTGCCGCGAATTTCGGGGCTAAAACCATGATGATCGAACAGGAGAAGCTGGGGGGCGACTGCACCTGGACCGGATGCGTGCCGAGCAAAACGCTGATCAGGGCCGGTAAAGTCATTCACGACATGAGGAAAGCTGCCGCTTACGGAATTACAGGCAATCACCTTCAGGTGGATATGGAGAAAGTGATCCGTCATGTGCATGAGGTGAGGACGGAAATCTATGAGGATGCAGACCGTCCGGAGATCTTTGAAGAGATGGGGATTGATGTGGAATTCGGCCGTGCCGCTTTTACTGATCCCCATATCATTCGCTTCGAAACAAAAGAAGGTGCCACCAAAGAGGTGACATCCAAAAAGATATTTATCTGTACCGGTGCAAAGGCATTTGTGCCTCCCATAGAAGGAGTCGATGAGGTTGATTACCTTACAAATGAGTCCCTTTTTGAAATAGATCGACTGCCGGAGCACCTGGTGGTGATAGGCGGCGGGCCCATCGGGAGTGAAATGTCCCAGAGCTTTGTCCGGCTCGGCTCAAAGGTATCGGTAATCGACATGGCCCCGCGAATCATGATGAATGATGATGAAGAACTGGCCGGTATTCTTCGGGAAAAACTCGAAGAAGAGGGGGTCAACTATTATTTGAATGCTTCGGTGAAACGTGTCAGTAAAATCAGTAAGGGAGTAGGAGTCACCATTGACCGGGATGGCCAGGAGACGGTTGTGCAGGGAGATGCCCTGCTGCTTGCTACCGGCCGGCGGGCAAACATGGATTCACTGAACCTGGAGGCAGCAGGCGTACATTATTCCGGCAGTGGGATAGAGGTCAATGATAAATGCCGGACCAATGTCAGGCATATCTATGCCGTCGGAGATGTGACCGGACGCTACCAGTTCACACACATGTCGGAGCATATGGCCAAGGTAGCCGTCACCAATGCGTTGTTAAAAATTCCCATGAAAATCGATACCCGGCACGTGCCGTGGTGCACGTTTACCAGCCCGGAACTAGCCCATGTGGGGGCAACCCGGAATGAGCTGGAAGCAAATGGGAAGCAGTATCAGGAATACCGGTTTCCGTTTTCCAAAATCGACCGGGCCCTAACCGACGGGGAATCAACCGGCTGGATCAAGATTTATGCGAAGAAAGGTAATGGAAAGATCCTGGGGGCTGATGTTCTTGGCGCCCATGCCGGCGAGATGATCTCCCAATATGCACTTGCCATGCGCAACGGGGTCAGCCTCCGGCAGTTTGCTGATACGATCCATCCCTACCCGACATACGGTCTGGGAGCCCGGCGGGCGGCCGATCAATGGTATATCAAGAACCAGTCGGAGACCCTCGTGAAGTGGTTAAAACGTATTTTTCGTTTAAGGGGTGAGATACCCGATTACAACGATCCGGAGCGTATAGTTTGAAAAGTTACCTAAAATCAACCGGAAGGTACTTGAATCGGACGGTTTATCCGGGCTAACCCCCCATTTTTTAACCAAGAAATTTTTCACTTCTTGGGAATCGCTGCGCTCTTTTAGACTTCCCTTAGATTTATTCGGAGCGCCGGAAAACACCCTGTTATTTTTTTGAAACCTCAAATATTGATCCAACTTATTGATATATAATAGGTTATAACATTTTCAACAAAATAGTTGTAAGCTCCGAGCGCTCATCTTTTCCCTCTCGACGGCGGTCGGGGCTCATCTTTTGTACGCGTAGCGATATGCGGGCCAGACCTTCTCACTTGCGACATATACCGGATAGTCATTCGATATTATCAAAAAAATCAGGTGAGATATGCGGCTTGAGCGACAACATACCGGAACACATGTAAGTGCCATAAAAAAGATCCCGAACCCGACAACAGATCAGGGTCAAGCCCTGATAAGTTTGTACGGGATCGGGATTTGCCCCAAAAATGTCAGGGGTATATGTCCAATGGCTTTTATGGTTTAAATAAGGATGAAAAGTAATATTGAGAACACGATAGTTGCTATGATCGCTTCTTTAAGCAGACCTTCCTCTTTCAGCAACAAAATGATTTCATCGCTGGTCGTACTGATCCTGCCAGCTATTTTGGTCAGGGTACTCATAATTGCTAAAGTTTTATTTATGTTTGAGCCTGAACCTACCCTAAATGTAGAACGTAATTTTAAATATCAAAGGCTACAGTACAAGAGATTTTCATGGATCAAATGTTACAAAAAAAAATACAAATACAGAACCATTTGATGGTTTAAATGACTGATATATTTGATCTTATATGATTGGTGGCTTATCCCCGGAAATGCCTTCCGGGTATTGACAATTTGAATGGATGTAACATGTATTGTTGTTCAAATATCGTCGCTTGTATTGATTAGATTGACATGACTTATGCCAATTCGCTTAACACTTTATGATGAGACGATTCAATCGGCCTGCGCCGGATGCGGCACACCCTGATGAACCTGCTGATAAGGATAGTATTGAATAATCCGGTCGGCCACGAATAACCGTACTGATTATCGGGATTACCTGTTAATCAGCCTGCCAATCACAGCCATATTGGCAGCCGCATCTTCCAGGGGCACAGGCACCTTGCGGTTTTCCAGGATGGCACGGGCGAAGAGGTCTCCCTGGATGGTGAAATGGTTGCACGGTTCGAAAGTGATGGTGCGGGTTGAGTCGCCTGTTTCCAGGTGCAGGATTGTAGGTTCATCGGTTTCCGGGTTGAACGGCCACTCCATTTCAATTTTCCCTTTGGTTCCGAAGATTTTCACATACTGATGTTTATGGCATTGTGTGGCACTGGTGAAGAGTGACCGCCCGTTATTGAATTCCAGGATGCCGGATACCAACCGGTCGGTATTGAAATCGGGGTCCGTCTCTATGACCGATTTCACTTCGCAAGGCTCTTCCCCGAATAGAAATCGGGACAGGGAGACCGAATAACAGCCGATATCCATCAGGCTTCCACCGCCGATGCCGGCCTTATTCCGGATATTATTGGGGTCATCATTGAAATAGCTGAAAAAGGAGTGGATCACTTTCAGGGTTCCGATTGTCCCGTTATCCACCAATTCTTTTGCTTTTTGCCAGCGGGGGTGATGCCTGTACATAAATGCCTCCATGATTTTCAAGTCCGGATACTTGCCGGCCGCCTCGATCAGCTCGAGGGCTTCATCTTCGGACAGACCGATCGGTTTTTCACATAGCACATGTTTGCCGGCTTCCAGGCTTTTTATCGACCATGGGACGTGCATATGGTTGGGAAGGGGGATGTAAACGGCATCTATAGCATCATCCGCAAGCAATTCTTCATAGGATTCGCAGGCTTTGGGAATATGAAGCTCATCAGCCGCCTGCCGGGCTCTTGTTTTATCGCGCGATGCAATTGCTGTCACCTCACAATTTTCTCCCATTTGCATGGCAGGAATGACTTTCTGTACACCTATTTTTGCGGTGCTTAAAACACCAAACCGGACTTTACCTGTCTTCATCGCCACATTACATTAAGTGATTGAAAGTTGATGATACAGGATCTCAGGGAGAGATGCAGGTGTATGCGCTTAATCTTCTTTTAAAAACCGGTGGGCAAGGATGACGGCCATCTGAAAGCGAAAAGTACATTCACCTTCCGAGGTTTCGCCATTCGGTTCAATGTATTGAAGCAACGCATTATACAGCGGATTTGACGTAATATCGAGCTGTTCGCCCAGTTTTACACTAAAACTGTTTATTTCCCTATTTACCGATTGCCAGTCACCTGCGGTATGCGAAGCAATTGCCTTGTCGAGGTGCGACAAAATGTGGGTGAACCCTTTTTCATCCAGCGTTCCCCTGAGGCTGTTTTCAGTGTGCGGGAAGTTGGCAGCGGACGGATGCCGTGATTTCAATTTTCCATCCATGATTTCATATCCGTCACGCATCAGTGAACTTTTGAGTTTATCGCCCGGATCGCTGAAGAGCTGGTTGCCCATAAAGGCGGGAATATCCCCTTTAGGCTCTTTGAGTTCACCTGCTATATGCTCTATAAAATCAAAAAGATATTGATCATCATGACCATTTTTAATCAGGTGATGGCCAATTGAATTGGCAATCTGCGGACGATTCATCTGTTTATAGGAGATGTTATCTTCGAGTCCAAATTTAAGGATCAAACGTTCGATTTTTGCAAGATCCCACTCCTCAAGCAAAGAGATAGCTTCTATAAGAGTCTGTCTGGAAAATTTGGTAATATTGTTCATGTTGAAACCTGTGAAGTTTTACCTGGCTGTCTGTGTGAAGATTGAATGATGGTTAGGCTCCTTAGAATCTGTCGGGTACCGATTAATCTTGATAGCGAACGGGGATGAAGCAAAATAATATCACCTCAAACCCGCTGATTATAGAAGATTTACCGTTAGTAAATTTAATTCTAAAGAGTACTAAGAGAGCCTCCTGTTACATGAATCATGATCTAAAGATGATATTCGAAATAAAATACATTTAACCAAAATAAGGAAGTTTATTAAAAAATTCTATTAAGACCCGGAATAATAAGCACTTATGATATCAAAATAAATGGAGTTTTGTCGTTCATAATTTTCGAAAAAAAATGAATTCCCGGTGAATTACAGGCTTGTCAGGCACTTTCGGAGATCGTTGCTCCACTCATTCCGGAGGATACTGTGCCGGCTGTCCAAATCACATTGTTCCCGAACCTTTCAACCTTCAAAAATTGTAAAAATGAAATGGAATCAAAGAATACAGCAGCTAAAGTCAGCGAACTTGTTTTTGCTTTCAAAAATTTCATACTTGATACTCTCGGAAATTCTCCTGACACTTTTCAATACTGTCCGAACTTTTCAGAAAGTGATTTCAAAATGGTTCTCTGTTTCAAATAAAGTCGTTTTTTTCTCTTTTTCTGAAAACAAAAAAGACCATCATTTTATTTTAAATACTTGCTCTTAAAATACATAAGAGGCATTTATTAATACACAACTTGCAAATGTTCGGACATTACTGGACACTTTTCAAGACTAAAAAATCAATATAGATATATAAAATGAGACCTTACATACTTGCAGAATCAAATTGGAAAGACATTCGTGGACAGCAGGTCGATCTTGCAATTTTGCCATGGGGTGCGACCGAAGCGCATAACTACCACCTGCCATATGCGACAGACAATATCGAGGTGGATCGCATAGCTGCAGAGGCTGCCAAACAGGCATGGGAGAACGGTTCTCATGTTATAGTATTGCCATGCATTCCGTTTGGCGTCAATACCGGGCAGTCTGATATCAGGCTCAATATCAACATGCATCCCAGCACACAGAAGGCTGTTTTGAATGATATCATTGAGGTGCTTAACCGGCAGGGAATTCGCAAATTGCTGGTATTGAATGGTCATGGCGGTAATGATTTTAATACGATGATACGTGAATTAGGATTGCATTACCCGGATATGGTGCTTGCCAGTTGTCATTGGTTCAAGGCTTTGGATAAGGCAAAATATTTTGAACATGAAGGGGATCATGCCGACGAAATGGAGACCAGCCTGATGTTGTATCTTACCCCAGAGCTGGTGCGCCCGCTGGAAGAGGCCGGGCCGGGACATGAAAAAAAATTCAAAATCCAATCGTTGCGTGAAAACTGGGCCTGGATGGAGCGGAAATGGTCGTC
The DNA here is from genome assembly GCA_007118695.1 of Balneolaceae bacterium. GTDB lineage: Bacteria > Bacteroidota > Rhodothermia > Balneolales > Balneolaceae > SKRC01. The sequence continues at coordinate 18,005 of SKRC01000092.1, forward strand.
GGTTACCGAAGATACCGGAATTGGCAACCCTTATAAATCGACAGCCGAAAAAGGGGAGGCCTATTTCAGGGATGTGACCGCCAAACTTGCCGGGCTATTCCAGGACCTGGCCGACGCCGACCCCGATGATTTGTACGAGTAGTGAGTATTGAGTATTGAGTCACAGTCAACTGCCACTGCCACTGCAACTGCCAATTGACCCACTGTTTTCATTTTCCAACCGAATCGATGCGTTTCCAGAGTTCGGTTTTGTAGAGACTCCTGGATGCCCCGGTCCGGCTGAAATACTCATCGATCTCCTCTTCACTCAGATCGGGGTGGGCGATACGGGCCAGGGCAGCACCGACCGGTTCACGCATATCCTGCAGCGAGTCGTAATAATCAATAGTACTGTAGGTATAGTGCCGTGCATCGCCACCGGGATAGACCATGGTGTACATCGCCCAGCTGTTGAGGATATCCCTGTCGATACGAGTTTCATGAATACGTCCCCAGAAATCGAGTTCCATCTCCACATGCTCGCCTGATCCGCCGCGTGCATCAAAATAGTTGATGGTCAGGTAATTGCCAGCGACACCGGTTGCCTGATCAGGAAGAACCTTCCCATTGATCTCCCAGATCTCCGTGCGGACCACCTCCCGGCTTGCATGCGTTTGTTCCATCAATGCAGCGGGGTCTTTATCGGGATAGACCGTTTGCATGATATCTTCCAGGTCGAAATAATCGATCATTCCGAAATCATCAAACACATTGACGGCAATATATTGGTATGGTACATCGGGCTCACCGGCCATCACCTGGTAAAAATTCCAGCTTTTGATGATTCCTCTGTTGTATCGCTCTTCATGAAGCGGCTTCCAGATTTCCCGTTCCAGCGATTCATACTCGCCGACTTCCCCGGGAGCAGCCTTAAAATAGTCGATTTTCACATACAGGGTTTCGTTATCCTGATCTTGAGCCGAAACAGGGTGGCTAAACAGCATTATAAGCGTACAGGTCAAAAGCATGCTGAGAGATAATCGGAGCATAGGTTCAAGGTTCAAGATTGGTTTCGCGGTATTGGAATGTGTTTTTGGCTTGGATTGGTATGCCTGTAAGGTGCTTTTTTATGAGATACAAGATACATGATATATGATGAGGTGCCGAATCGAATTTCAGGGTATGTTTTCGAATACCTGCTTTGTTGTTTTATTGAGTGATACAAGATGCAGGATTAGTCATGAGTCGTGAGTATTGAGTATTTGTATTGAGTAGTGTCCAACTGCAAGCGCCAACTGCTACTGTCGAATGATACATCCAACTGACACACTGTATACTGATAACTGTATACTGATAACTGTATACTGATAACTGTATACTGATCACTGATCAAGCCAATAATCAAACCAGCTTCGGATGCGTTCGAGCCGGTCGACCAGCAGCCAGGGTTCACCGGTACGCGAGAGGCCGTGCGATGAGCGCGGGTAGCGGACGAATTCCACCGGGACTTCTCGTTTTTTCAGGTACATGTACCACTGTTCGCCTTCGGGCATCGGGGTGCGGTAATCCTCCTCGCTGTGGATGATCAGCGTGGGTGCCTTCACGTTTTCCACGTAACTTAGCGGGGACATTGCACGGTACTCATCCTGCTTTTCCCAGGGATATCCGAAAAATTCAAATTCCAGCAACTGCGGCACATCCGAGGTGCCGTAAAAGCTTTCCCAGTTGGAGATCGACCGGCTGGTTGCGGCCGCAGCAAACCGGCCGGGAAATCGGGCCGTGAGCCAGTTGGTCATAAAACCGCCATAACTGCCACCGGAAACCCCGATTCTTTCCGAATCGATATCAGGATATTTTTCCAGCACCGCATCGATGCCGGTCATAAAATCCTCTTCATCCAGAAAACCCCACTGTCCGCGGGTGGCATACATAAAATCGTGGCCATAAGCCGAGGAACCTCTCGGGTTGGGATAGAAGACAAACATGCCGGATGCCGAAAGTACATGAAATGCCTGGAACCAGGTGTTGCCATAGGCCGTATGAGGCCCGCCATGAATTTTCATAACCATCGGATAGGATGTGCCCGGTTCGTAATCAACCGGCTTGACCACCCATCCTTCAATTTCTGTCCCGTCTTCGACCGTCCACAAGACCTGTTCGGCAGGGTTCAGAGTGCGTTCGGCCATCCATTCCTCATTGAAACTGGTCAGCTGCACTTCACGGCTTCCATCCGGCCGGGAGATGTACAACTCATCGGGCGTCACTGCGTCGGTGGCGGTGTATGTCATATATCCGCCATCTTTGGTTTTGGAAAATGAACTGAGCCGGCGTTCACCCTCCGTTACCTGACGCACAGCCCCACCTTCACGATCGACCTCAAACAAATGGGCATCCCCCCGGATTTGCGCAGTAAAGCGAATCGTCCGGTTATTCAGTGTCCATTGGATATTACCGGGCGACAGATCCCAGTCGGCCGTAAGATTCACCGGATCCCCATCCATCTCACCCCGGCCGTTCAGGGGAAGTACTTTGATATTTGTCTGCGCCCCGCGTTCCACCGTGTTCAGATAGGCCAGGTAGCGGCCATTGGGCGAGATTTTCGGTGATTGCTGGGAGCCATCTGCATCTATGACTTTATGCCAATCACCCGATTCGGTATCCACCAGATAAATATTTCGGGTTAAATCGGTATTGTATTCATCATCTTCTTCAGGATCACCGGAAAAATAGATTCTGCTGCCACCGGCTGACCATTCCACTTCACCGGCGTGGAAGGGAAGATCTGTGATTTTCCGGGGATCTCCGCCTTCGGACGGAACCAGGTTAAGCTGTCGTTTGTCCCGGATAGATGGGTGCGGGAGCCAATCGGAAGTCCCATCACTTTTGTATTGCATTTGCGTGATTACCCGGCCGTCAAAACGGGTGGAGTCAAGGGTATTGGTAATGGCGTCGGGGGCAATCCATCCGGCTCTTTCGGGCAGATCTTCCTCCCGTTCGGGTTCCCGTAAAAAGGCAATTTTCTGTCCGTCACGCGACCAGACAGGTGTTCGGTCAACTCCTTCAAGGGTAAAGGCCTCTCCACCGGGCGCTGTTACCCGGATGAACCGGACCGATTCGGCGTTATCACCCCGGCGCGACTGGATGCTGAGCAGTTTACCATCGGGTGACCAGCGTGGATTGGATGACTGAACCGTGGCATCGGTAAAACGAAATGGTTCGCCATCGGGCTGGCCGTTTTTCAGTTTTTGCATCCATACCTCGCGATGACGGCTGTTGTCCTCCTCTTTAATGACCGTTCGTGTAAACGCAACCAGGTTTCCATTGGGAGAAATTTCAGGCTGACTTAAAAAAATAGTCTTGTAGTAATCTTCGGGTTGAATTCCTTCCTGAGCAAAAACCACTGTAGCCCCGGAGAAGAAGTAAACGATAGCCAATAGAAGGGTTCTGAACGGAATAGTTGTTTGCATATCAGTCATCATGGTGAATTTTTTAAAAAACTATGGAAAGGTAACTGTTGATGGAGAAGTTCCAAAGGATGAATGCAACAGTAAAATGGTACATGGCATCAATATAGTACATGTAAATTTTGGGGTTGAATAAAGAGCCTGACACCTTTTTTCCTTTTTGGGCAGGAAACGGAACAGGTTTGATCGGTTGTATTCACAGGATTTGTAGGGATTATCCTTACAAAGAATACAGTGGTACCATCACAAGCATAAATGGCAGTTTTAACTAGATTTATTCAACAATTATAGTAGAGTACAATAATTCAATACTGTGTTACCATAGAAATAAAAAAAGGTGATTGTCATGTATAAATTTGAAAGCAGAAATAAATCAATCAGAAGCAAGAACGTCGGTTATCTGGATTCCGTTTTACGGGTATTGTTAGGATCACTGATAGTTGTTGTCGGTTTTATGTTTGATAATTGGCTTGGGTTGTTGGGTTTGATCCTGGTCATAACCGGTGGATTGGCCTGGTGCCCGATTTACAAAATATTCGGAATCAGAACATGTAAGCCGGATCTTGAGTCGGCGGTCTGAATTGGTTAGTCGGTAGTCTGATTTGGCTGATAGCGGAATGGGGAGAGGGTATGTGATACCATCTCCCCACGAATTGGGACAACAGACCGGGTATTCCGAACATGAAAAACCGGACCGGAGAGGGATATGGGATGCGGCCGGGTATTGGAAACTTTGCCTGGTTCACTATTTTTCATTCATCCATTTCCATCCCAATTCACCCAATTCACCCATGCTAAATTTACCGAAATTAACATTTCAAAGATTTCCCTTTTTCAGCTCATCAGCGGCATGGTTGGCGGCTCGTGCGGTAAGGGCCATGAATGTGAGAGAAGGATTTTGAATAGCCACCGAACTCATGCATGCTCCATCGGTGACATAAACATTGTTGCAGTTGTGAAACTGGTTCCACCTGTTCAGCAGGGAGGTTTCCGGGTCTTTTCCCATCCGGGCTCCGCCGATTTCATGAATGTCATTACCGGGGTTCCGGCCGTCATCCTGCGGGGTCAGGTTTTTGATGCCGGCTGCATCGAGCATCTCCTCCGATTGTTTCAGAAAATCCTGAAGCAGTTTTTCATCATTTTCGGTGTAATCGACTGAAGTGACCAGCTGCGGGACTCCCCATTCATCGGTATTTGAATCGCTCAATCTCACATGGTTTTCATAGATGGGAACTGTTTCTCCCTGCATCATCATAAAAACGGTCCACTTTCCGGGGGTTGTCATCTCTTCTTTTAAGCCAGCACCGATTTTATCCGACCAAGTTCCGCGACGCCAGTTCTGCCGGGCAGCGCTGAATGCTATCAGGTACTTGCCCTGAAAATCGACATCAGGGTCTTGACGGTAAACATTCCGGAATGAGGGCATGATCGCCTGCGTGGGCCTTCTGCCGGCATAATAGCGGTCTTCAAACCCATCGAACTCTCCTGTGATTTGCCCGCGGTAGTTGTGGAATGCGATATAGCGGCCCAGCAGGCCGTTGTCGTTTCCGAGGCCATCCGGGAATCGGTTCGAATTGCTGTTCAGCAAAATCAGATTGGAGTTCAGACAGGCCGCATTGACGAAGATCACCCTGGCGTAATACTCGGTTTCTTCCTTTGTATTGGCATCGATCACCCGTACACCGGATGCTTTTCCCAATTCCTCATCGTAGATGATGGAGTGAACGACTGCGTGGGTTCGAATGGTCAGGTTACCGGTACGGTCGGCCCAGGGCAGGGTGGACGAGTTGGAGCTGAAGTATCCGCCGAACGGGCACCCGCGGTAACAGAGGCTGCGTGCAAGGCATTGCCCGCGTCCCTGCTCGCGATGGATATCCTTCACTTCTGTCAGATGTGCACATCGTCCATGGAGCACATGACGGCCTGTAAAATTCGCTTCCACTTTTTCCTTGATTTGCTTTTCAACACAAGTCATTTCGAAAGGGGGCAGAAACTCTCCGTCGGGCAGATGGTCGAGCCCATCCCTGTTGCCACTCCAGCCTACAAACTTTTCAACATGGCTGTACCAGGGGGCCAGTTCATCGTAGCTGATCGGCCACTCAATGCCATATCCATCCCTGGCTGGTCCTTCAAAGTCGTATGTGCTCCATCGCTGGCCCTGCCGGGCCCAGATCAGGGACTTACCGCCTTCCTGGTAACCGCGGATCCAGTCGAACGGCTTTTCCTGCTCGTAGGGGTGCTCTTCATCTTTGACGAAAAAATGTTCGGTTGTGTCATCATAGGCATAACAGCGGGCGACGATTGGGTTTTTATCAATTTTATCCTGGGGAAGCCTCCCACGGAATCTGAAGTCCCAGGGATCTTTTTCGGCTGTCGGGTAATCACCGTGCCTGACCGGCCGGCCCCTCTCCAGGACCAGCGTTTTTATTCCATTGTCGCACAGTTCCTTGGCTGCCCAGCCACCGCTCATTCCCGAGCCGATTACAATTGCATCGAACGTTCTGTCTACCCTGGCTTTTCCGTTTATATACATGGAGGTTTATGTTCTATTGTTCAATATTCAATATTCGATATTCAACCCTTTCTTCCAGCGTCCCGTCATCGAGTAGTGCACGGAGATGAAGGCCGGGCCCGGAGGTGTTGGCCCAGTCGTTGTGGCCGTAGATCCGGCCTGGCTCCAAATCGTATTTTTTTAAGGCCCACGCGAAGAGTTCGGCAATGGCCTCTATCTGTTTGCCGGTTGGTTCCTGGAGATTGTAATTGCCAATCGCCCCGACCTTCAGATGACCTCTCGGATCGTACTCACCATTCACATCACCGGCGTATCTCAAATCGCGGCCCTGGTACACATTGCCGTCAAGATCCACCAAAAAGTGATACGGCAGATCCCACCAGTTTCGCTGTTCCATACTCCATTTTTGAAGAGCGCGCACCTTTTCGGAGGCATCCTCATCGGCCTTCAATGGTTCCACACTGCCTGTATGATGAAGGGTCACCTTCTGTATCTGATGAGGCACCCGTATCCTTTGGGCTGCCGGGCCACTCTTCATGGCTGCTCCACGGTCAACGGACTTGGAGAGCAGGGTGGATAGTTCCAGCTCCACGGACCCGTTCCCGGCGCCGGGGAGCTGCGAAGTGATATCCAGCAGACTGATGTGATACCCATACCAGTTAAAACTGTTGCCTTCCGGTACATGAAAGGTCTCGGAGACGCCATTCCTGAAAAGCCTAATGGCAACCGTATCAGGCAATACCTGCCGGTCATCCGTCAGACCGATACCGGGTATCCATTCATCCGTATCCATCAGGGGGTGTGTTGAAATGATATCCTCTGTCACCACAACCAGGTCGCGAAAACGGAGGGTGTCATTGTGGGCCAGATTGCGACGGATTCCATGCGCCTCAGAGCCTGCCGGTGAAACGGCCGACCACTCATCGCGTGAAATATAACGACTCACCTCCGGCCGGCCGGGATCGCTGGCAACACGATGGCCGCCGGAAATGGTTGTTCTTGCGGCATATCCTTTATTACCAAGGCGGTCTACAGCGGATACGGTAATCAAATCGGGATGGCTTGACGAGCCACCACCACTGAGTGTAAACTCTTTTTGCTCTCCCGGAAGGATGTCGACATCCCAGCGGTCACCTGTGCGGGACCGGATTACCCAACTGCGAACCTCTTCCCCATCGGGCGGCTCCATACGCACCATTAACGCATTCGGAAATTTTTCGACGCGGAGCGACGGAGTGCCAGGGACAGAATTACCCAGCCATGGAGTGGTGGGCACCAGGGCCTGTTCGGCATACGGGCCTGCCGCGAGCAGATCCCGGAACCGGTCGGGACTGCGCATCAGCGCCTGCATACTGAAATGTACGGCTCCGGTCACCCCGGGGAACCCCCTGGAAATATAGAGCTGACGAGAGATCTCATCGACCGGCCAGGTCGTATCAGTCGTTACGATGCGGCTGGTGTACAGGCCCGGCCAGATATGGCGCCCGTATTCATTTTGGTCCACCCACCACTGAAGCATGACGGGGTAAGGCTGGCCAACCTGTTCCGTACGGTAATAGATTTGGGGTGTAAAATAATCGACCCAGCCTTCCCGCAGCCACAGGCGGGCATCGGCATAGAGTTCCGCGTGAGCATTAAAGCCGGTGGTACGCCTCGGATGGCCCGGCTGCCAGATGCCAAACGGGCTGATTCCGAATTTCACATGGGGTTTCAGTTCCTTGATGTCGGTGTAGACCTGTTCGATAAACCTGTCCACATTATTGCGTCTCCAGTCGGATCTGCTCATAGTGGTTCCCTCATATAGTGCCCGCTGCCAGCTTTCATCATCGGGGAAATCGGCCCCGTCGGCATAGGAGCGGTACGGGTAAAAATAGTCATCAAAATGAACGCCATCGATATCGTAACGCTTTAGTACATCCAGAATGACTTTTCGGGAATGTTCCCAGGCTTCAGGGTGACCGGGATCCAGCCACATAAAATCACCGTATTGATGGACCAGTTCGGGATTGGTCCGGCTGATATGATCCGGGGAGACCTCCGAGGTATCCACAGGGTGTCCGGCCCGGAAGGGATTAAACCAGGCATGCAGTTCCAGGCCTCGCTTGTGAGCTTCCCGGATAGCAAACTCAAGAGGGTCGTAAGAGGGCAGGGGCGGTCGCCCCATTTCCCCGCTCAGATACGATGCCCACGGTTCATAGGGAGAATCGTAGATCGCATCGGCGGCGGGACGCACCTGGAAGATAACGGCATTCAGGTTCAGTGCTGCTGCCCGGTTTAAAATCCGGATCAGTTCCTCCTGTTGCTGTTCGACTGGCAAACCCGGTTCGGATGGCCAGTCGATATTGGCAACCGTGGCAATCCAGACCGCACGGAATTCCCGATCAACCGCAGGGAGATCTTCTTCGACAACCGATACATCTTCATCAGTAAGCCAGGGGAGCGCTGCCCGGCAGCCGCCCATTAAAATCATAAAGGCGGTTAACAGGATCACGGACTGAAACCGGCGGCTCATATACCGGGATGGACTATTTGACAGGCTGATAGCGATACGTCAGGCATTTTAAATGTGGACAGTTGCAAACGGATCTGTTGGAATACCGTAAAATGGTATATTGACAGGTAAGAGTCAACGAATATACGGCTTTATAATAACTTTCAGGGTATTTACAATGTAGAATTTCACCTGCCAACATACAGGTCAGGCGCATCAGGCATGCCGGGTTCATTCTTCCGTGCTATTTTGTTTATCTTGTGCCACCAGCATCCGGGACGATTATTGCCGGGACGTATCATACCGAGACGAATTTTTTATTGATGAGTGATAGAGACTTGCCCAATTTGCGATGTGTTTTGTGTGATCGTGTAACAGCCGAACATTTTTACAGGGATGATACGCGCGCGGACCATATGCGGGATTATTATCAATGCACTCACTGTTCCCTTGTATTAATTTCGCCTGAACAGCATTTACCTGCCGACGAGGAATTTAAACGCTATGAGATGCATGAAAACAGTCCGGACGATCCGGATTACCGGACTTTTTTAAACCGTATGTTCCGGCCGATGAATGAACGTATTGAACCCGGGAGCTATGGGCTTGATTTCGGGTCCGGACCCGGGCCGGCCTTACATGTCATGTTTGAAGAGGCCGGGCATAGTGTTGAGCTGTTTGATCTGTATTATGCCAACGACCCCTCGGTATTTGACAAACAGTATGATTTTATTACGTCAACCGAGACGGTGGAGCACCTCCGTGAACCGCGAAAGGAGCTGGATCGATTGTGGGCTTGCCTGAAAGCGGGGGGATGGCTGGGTATCATGACCAAACGGGTATCATCCCGGGAGGCGTTTAGGAGCTGGCATTACAAAAACGACGATACCCATATCATTTTTTTTTCTGCCGATACATTCAAATGGATGGGGAAGAGGTGGGGGACGACTCCTGAGTTTGAAGGCGATGATGTGGTGTTATTCAATAAGCCGGCCTGACACGCCACGATGACTAATGTCGCGATTACTTTATTCGTATAGTGATTCTGAATACATCAAATAGTCATAGCCCGCATATCGCTTCGCGTACAAAAGATGAGCCTCGACCGCCGGCGGGAGGGAAAAGATGTACGCTGCGCTCGGAGCTCCCAACTAGTTTAGCTTCGCCTTGCTGAGAGAAAAATTTCTTGGTAAAAAATGCGGGTTAATCATCTATGTACAAAGATTGATCCAGCGGTTCGATTATGGCTGCCAGATCGTTTCCATTATGATTGGAGACAGCTACATACCAGTTGTCTTCCCATTTCCAGGAAACCACATGGTGGCCATTGATATCTTTGATGTGATAATCGTCGAATGAGCGGCACTTTTCAACGGCATCAGGGTCACGGGCAAGCTTCTGAGTATTTTCCAGGCTATCAATGTTAAAGGCAAAAATATAAATGTATTCATTGGCTTCTGCCTGGTAGTATTCGAGAACCGGGGTTTCATAATCAGGTGTAAAATCGGAATACATAACCTGCGTCAATTCTGCTCCCTTGATGGCAGGCATCAGGAGGTCGTAATTGAACTCCTCGAATAGCAGGTCCTGTGCCTCCATAATGGATCCGGGCTGAAAACCGGCCATCGCCAACCGGCCTTCCGATTCACTAAATTGTGTATATGCAAAATCCTCAATAATCTCATTTGGGTCCAACCCCGGGGAGAGCTGCCGGAGCAACTCCATGGTGAAAAGTGTAAGGACAATCAAAGCCACGGCAGCAGCCGCTATACGGTAAATCGTTTTTTTACGATTGGAATAAGAATGAATTTCAGAAGGAAACCGCTCGGGCTCAGATTTGAAAGAGGAGCCGGATGACATCTCTTTTTTTATTTCTTCGGAAGTACCGGAATAAAGAGTCTCCGTTTCCTGTTCTTCGATAAATTTTTGAATGTTTGCCTTCAGGCGGTCGGGCGCCCTCGCTTTTTTGCAACGTTTTTGGATTAACTTTTTTATCCGGAGCTGGCTTTCATACTTTTGTTTTACATCCCGGTCGCTATCGATGTATTCCAGGAATGCCCGGCGATTATCCGGGTCCGCTTCCCCGTCGACAACCAGCGGTAACAATTCCAACGCTTTATTTTTGGATAGGTCCTGCATAAGTACTTCGTGTAATGTTGCTATATGTCCCTGTAGATGGCACTATTCATGGCCATCAGATACTATCAATCTTTATGTCAGTTCAATAAACAGCGACTGACCAATAAACAGTGAATGAAGAGATACGGTTCCAAACAACCCGGTTAAAAATTATCATTACTGACAGTATTCTGATTGTGTAACTTATAACATCAATATTCAGGGAATAATTCAAATCAGTTCGATAACTGTAAAGAGCTTTCCGCCATAAAGATCAATATTTTCATTCGGGTGATTGTTCAAAAAGTCCCGGGCCAAAACTGCGGGATAACCACATTTTTCCCATTCTATTTTTCCCGCTCATGTGCATATTGCAATGAATTTATGCAACCTTTACAAATTCTGTCATTCAATCATTCAATTCATGCATTCAACTATCATACATGCAATACAACTTTCCGGTTTTCATTTTCTGAATTGTCCGAACATCTTCCACGGTTCTGTATCGGGAGGTGAGGCTGTAAAACGGACTGTGTCCCCATGAGTGGGGTGGCGGAAGCTGATCCCGGAAGCAAACAGAGCCGGACTGTCCGTGGTGTCGTCAGGATCGCCGTATTTTTTATCACCCAAAAGCGGATGGCCTTCGACCGAAAACTGCACCCGGATCTGATGCGGCCGGCCGGTAATCAGGTTCGCCTTTACCAGCGACAGGTCACGGGTGGGATGATAATCCAGCCGCAGATAACTCAACTCGGCTTTTTTCGCTTTCTTGTTTCTTTGGGAGACGACTTTAACGTGGTTTGAATCCGGGTCTTTTAACAGATGGTGAACCAGAACAGCGTTGGGTGGTACCTGGCCTTTTACCACCAACAGGTATCGTTTCTGAAAGCTGCGTTGCCTGATCTGTTCCGACAGCCGTGATGCCGCTTTTGAGGTTTTGGCCAGCACCATTACGCCTCCAACGGGCCGGTCGAGCCGGTGCAGAAGCCCCAGGAACACGTTTCCGGGTTTTTGATGTTGTTTTTTCAAATAAGCCTTGCACAGGGTGAGCAGATCCGGATCGCCGGTATGATCTTGCTGAGACAATACATGAACCGGTTTGCATACAACCAAAAGGTGATTGTCTTCGAACAGAATCGGGATGTCGGGGTTGGTACCGGTCGTCCGTGGCATGATGTGTTTGGGGTGTTTAAAGTGCGTAGTGGAGGGTGAATTTAATGAATATTGACAATTATTGAACGTTCATCCACCGGAGAGCGCTATGGGAGAAATATCCGGAGATCTCTCTGTTTGCCCCGGTTATCGATTTTGCCTTTACTGCAACCATGACCACTCCCTGCTGTTATACCAGGTGCCATTGATGAACGGGGAGGTGTTTTGTTTTCGGACAGGAACCATTTTCCCCTGATGTTTTTTGTAAATTGTATGATCCAACTCAGTATTTATGACAGAATCACTGCTTAAGCAAAAAATCGATCATCTGCCTCAGTCACCGGGTGTGTACCAGTTTACGGATAACAACGGGCAGGTTTTGTATGTCGGGAAGGCAAAACGGCTGCGTAACAGGGTAAGATCCTATTTTCGGGATTCAAGGGGCCATGACGGGCGCATCAAGGTTATGATTTCAAAAATTGCGGATGTGGAGGTGATCGTTACCGATTCCGAGGCCGAAGCCCTGATTCTGGAAAATAACCTGATCAAGAAATACCACCCGCGCTACAACATCATGTACAGGGATGACAAATCGTATCCCTATATCTGCCTCACCCAGGGGGAGCGTCCACGGGTATTCCCGACCCGGACGGTACAGCGTGATGGCAGCAAATATTTCGGGCCGTACGATCATGTCGGGCATATGCGCCGGATGCTGGAGACCATTCGGAAAACGTTCGGCCTGTGTACATGTGCCGTTACCCCCCGAATGGTGGACAAAACGAAAGGGATGCCCCGCTGGCACTCCTGTTTTGATGATTACCTGCAAAGTTGCTCCGGCGACCGGGACCCGGAGGAATACAAAGCGGTGATGGAGAATGTGGAGCGAATGCTGAACGGCAAAACCGAAGAGCTGATCCGCAATCTGAAAGAAGAGATGCAGATCGCCTCCGATGCCATGGAGTTTGAACAGGCTGCCCGGCTGCGCGATGCGATGGAGTCGCTTGTCAAGTACAACCGCAAGATGAAAATGGTTGCCAGCGAGCAGGTTAACCGGGACTTGTTTGCCCTGGCTGTAGATGATGAGTTGGGCGAGGCGTGCGGGGTGTTGCTTAAAATTCGAGAGGGCAAGCTGATCGGGAAGTTTCACCGGTTTTTAAAAAACATTGCCTCATCCGGTGAGGGTGAGATGGTGCAGTCGTTTATGGAAGATTATTACACCGGTCAGTTTGCAGGCGCCATCCCGGATGAAGTGTATGTGAGCCATGACTTGCCGGACCCGGATCCTTTGCTGGAGTACCTCTGGCAGCAACTCGGCAAAAAGGTTCCGATTCATGAGCCCAAGATCGGCGAGAAGAAACATCTGATCAATATGGCCCTCTCGAATGCCCGGCTCATTCTGGGTGAACGGAAACTGGAAAAGGAACAGGCAGAGCGGCAGCGCATCCCGCAGGCGGTTAAAGATTTAAAGGAATACCTGCATTTGCAGAGACTGCCCCGGCGTATCGAGTGTTTCGACAATTCCAATATACAGGGCAGTGATCCGGTCGCTTCCATGGTCTGTTTTGTAGATGCACGGCCCCGGAAAAGTGAATACAAACGATTCAATATCAAAACGGTAACCGGCGCCGATGACTACGCTTCGATGAAAGAAGTTGTGGCCAGGCGGTATAAGAGGGTCATGCAGGAAGGCCATCAGGTTCCTGATCTGATTGTCATCGATGGCGGCAGAGGGCAGCTCAATGCCGCCCTGGAAGCTCTCGATGAGATCGGTTTCAGGGACCATTGTGAAATCATCGGCCTGGCCAAGCGCCTGGAGGAGGTCTTTCTTCCGGACAGAGAAGCCCCGGTAATGATCCCGAAAACATCGTCTGCCTTAAAACTGCTTCAACGCTCGAGGGATGAGGCACACCGGTTTGCCATCAATTTCCACATAGACAAACGATCAAAACGCACGCTTCAGACCGAATTGACAAATATCAGTGGAGTTGGTGATAAAACGGCGGCCAATCTGCTGAAAAAATTTGGGTCGGTGAAAAACATTGCCAGTGTCGGGCTTGAAGAGTTGCAGGAAGCATCGGGGCCGAAAACCGGGCAATTGATTTTTGACTATTTCAATAAAACCGGGAAAGAAAAGTAGATCCGATCACATCATTCAATCATAAGCGGAAAACATCCCTGCCGGGTATAAATACCGGCCGGGTATTATTGCATCAAAATTGAATCAAAAAAATCCAACTATAAGGAGTCCCATCAGATGTCCATCAGATGGCTCTATTATTCCCTGCATGAAGCATCACGCAGGCCCGGCAGCATCATAAGCAGGGGCATTTTTTGAGAACTTCACATTCATATCACATTTACATGTGATAGACTACCGAGAAACAAAGATGTACATTTGTAGTAGATAGTAGAAGCAGGTAGAAAGTTGTGACCGTTATGTCATCCGTTATGTCAGGAGTAACTTGTCGATTTGAGGTGATCGGAAGCAATTTGACATAACTACGGAAGTTGGCACAATATTTTCTACGAATCCCAATAAAAGAAGTAAAAACAGACTAAAAAAACGAATGCAGGTTTGATTTTACATGTTTAGTTAATAAATGATATAGATTTTAGATAAATCTCTTAAATTACACGCTATGAAACTTAAGAAAGCAGGACATATTCCCGGTAAGTATGAGAAGATGAAAGACCGTGAACTGGTACGGTTGTACCGGAAGAACGGGGATGAAAATGCGTTTCGGGAGCTGATGAACAGGCACCAGGCGAAGGTGTATTCATACATCTATAGCATGGTGAACAATGGAGAGATAGCGAACGACATCTTTCAAGAGACGTTTACCAAGGTCATCACCAAGATGGACGATACCTATAACGAACAGGGCAAATGGATCGCCTGGGTGATGCGTATAGCGCATAATGCGACGATTGATCACATCAGAAAACAAAAGCGTTTTGTCGACGTTAGCAACCAGTACGATGATGAGTCGAAAACCGACTATTACGACAGGCTGCCGGATGAGGATATGGTCAGTCAGCAGGAAGAACTTGAGCTTAGTGAGTCAAAATCCAGCCTGATGAAGCATATCTCCGAATTGCCTGAAGAGCAGCGTACGGTTGTGATGCTGAGACATTATTATGAGATGCCATTTAAAGAAATTGCAGAACTTACAGATGTTTCCATCAACACCGCACTAGGACGCATGCGTTACGCGTTAATCAATTTGAGGAAGATGTTTGACCAGGAACAAAAAAGTGAGTCTAATAAAGTATGACTTTCGATGACAATGCCTGCATTCGTTATCTGATGAAGGAGATGGATCCTTCGGAAGAGTTGCTATTTGAACAAAAAATGATGGAAGATGAAAACCTTCTCATTGAGGTTGAAAGCCTCAGGAAGGTCAATCATAAACTATCATCCCTCCCTGAAAATGAGCCGCCGGCAGCCCTGACCAGGAAAATTCTGCAGCACGCCTCCAATCATTACACTAAAAAGCAGCATGCCCGCTCACGTGCGATTTACCTGTCAGCTGCGGCTACGATCATGATTATCTTTTTTGCCGGTGCATTTTGGGTTTATGAAGACAATGGAGCCTCTTCCGATAATCCACAATCGGGACAGGCTACGATTGGAACGACTTCCAACCCCGGATTTAACCTGAAACTGGAAAGCACCTCCAATGGAGTTTCTCCCTGGGTTGATAAAAACCAGGAATTACACTTTGAAGACCGTTTTGACAGGGACCGGGCGGCCGCTTTCGATTCCATTTTTCATAACAGTTATGAAAAACTGCAACCTTTGCAGGAAAGGGAACGAAGAAATGACAGGGCCCGTGGGCTGCACCTTACCGGCAGTTCCAACTGATCGTCGACATCAATATGTATAATCCATAAGTGATTTGTGGATGATACGGATCAGATCTCATTGACAAAAGGCTTAATAACTTATTGATGTGTAAATGATTAAGTAGTTATGCTAATAAAATATTTATGTGTATAACTTCTTTTGATTGCCAGATGGCATCGGATTATATTGAAGGCAACCAGAAAAGTACCAATACAGACAGAATCCTGAATGGGAAAAGTAATATCCATTGCTAATCAAAAAGGTGGTGTCGGTAAAACCACTTCTGCAATTAATCTTGCGGCAAGCCTTGCAGCTATTGAACATCCCACATTGTTAATCGATGTGGATCCCCAGAGTAATACAACCAGCGGGCTGGGCATTGAACCGAAAACGGTAACCAATTCCATCTATGAGGTTATGATCGGAGGGGTAAATGCAGGCGATGCTATCCGTGAGACCGAACTTCCTTACCTGGATTTGATTCCATCGCATATCAATCTGGTGGGAGCCGAAATTGAGATGGTGGATCGAAATCAGCGTGAAAGAATTCTGACCCATGCCATCGAGTCGCTGCGCGACAAATATGATTTTATCATTATCGATTGCCCGCCATCGCTTGGATTGCTGACAATCAATTCACTGACATCATCCGATTCGGTACTGATTCCGGTACAGTGTGAATATTTTGCCCTGGAAGGGCTGGGTCAGCTGTTAAACACCATCAAAATTGTCCGTCAGCACCTGAATCCGGAGCTTGACATTGAAGGGGTATTGCTCACGATGTATGACACGCGCACGCGGCTTTCAAACCAGGTAGCCGATGAAGTGAAGCGCTATTTTGAAGACAAGGTATTTAAATCTGTAATTTCAAGGAATATCAGGCTGGCAGAAGCACCCAGTTTCGGTAAACCGGCCCTGCTCTATGATGCGACCAGTGTCGGCTCAAAAAATTACCTCTCCTTGGCCAGGGAAATAATCCGCCGGAACAAAAAATTATTTAAAGACAGCACAGTACTTACCAATTGAAATTGCAGAGGACGGAATGAGTAAAAAAGTGCTTGGAAGGGGTCTCGGCGCCTTTTTCCCGGATTATGAAGAAGAGGGTAGCGAGAGTTCTGCCGATATAAAAGGGGGGAAGGTAAAAACCGCGGTTCCGATAGACCCGGCCGAACGGGCAAATATCGTGCTCGATATCCCCATCGCCCATATCCGTCCGAACCCGAGCCAGCCCAGGAAAGAGTTTAAAGATGAAAGTCTGGATGAACTGGCCGACTCCATCCGGCAGCATGGACTGATTCAACCGATTACGGTCCGGTACCTGGGTGAGAAACGCTTTGAGCTGATCAGTGGAGAGCGAAGACTGAGAGCCGGGAAACTGGCAGGTTTGCAGGAAATTCCGGGTTACATCCGGGAAGTGGATGATGAACAGATCCTTACCCTGGCTCTTATTGAGAACATTCAGAGGGAAGATTTATCACCTCTTGAGGTGGCGATGGGCTATCAGAGGCTTATGGAAGAACTGCGGCTGACCCAGACAGAAGTTGCCCGGAAAGTGGGTAAAAACCGTTCAACGGTTACCAATATGCTGCGGCTGCTGAGCCTGCCCGATTTTATACAGGCAGCGCTCCGCGATGAACTGATTACCACCGGCCATGCCCGGGCACTCATCAATCTTAAAGATGAAAAAGAGCAGAAAAAACTGCTTAAAAAAATGATCAGTGATGCCCTGTCGGTGAGGGATGTGGAGGAATCGGTGCGGGACCTGGAGAAAAAAAATCAGCAAAAAAGCAAAAAAAAGGGCTCTGACAATAAGGAGAATCCGTTTTTAAATGAAATTTCGGAGCGTCTGAAACGTACTTTAAGTACAAAGGTAGACGTTAAGGAGAAAAACAAAGGCGGTGAAATACGAATTTCCTATTACTCAGAGGATGACCTGGAAAGAATTCTCCAACTGTTTGAACAGATTGATTAACGCCATTGCCATTGCCATTGCGGCACTGTTGTTGCTGCTGATCCCGGTTTCCATAAGTGCACAATCCCCTATTGTTCAAAAAGATTTTTCACTCCTGGAACAGCGGATTCAGAATTACCAGGTCGATTACTCTTCTTCATTCCAGGCTGATTACATGCGGTTTATGCGGGAAGATCAGGCAAATGAGCGTGAGGAATATCCGGAACCAAGTTCCGTCTTGTACCGGTCGATGATGATTCCCGGGTGGGGACAAGTGACAAACAGGCAGTTCTGGAAAGTGCCGATCATTTATGGCTTGTTTGCAGGAGTCGGCTATTACAGTTACACCGTTTCCGTACAATACAGAGGCTACAGGGCTGCCTATTACAATGAAACCAGGGGAGGTGATTCGGATAAGAGATTTGGCGAGACCCCCGATTTTATCCCGGAAGGCTTAAGTACACAGCAGCTTCGGGAAACCCGGGATAACTTGAGAAATCGACGGGATTTCAGTTATGTAATAATGGTAATGGCATATGGATTAAATATACTGGATGCCTATGTTTTCGCTCACATGCGTTCGTTTGATGTATCGGATGATTTATCTGCGAATACCCGTATTGGACCGGGCATCCTTGACCAGGGCACTCCGGGGGTCAATGTCCGGGTAAGTTTACAGCGGAAATAATTAAAATCCGTAATGCTCACTGATTTTTATGAAATTGACTGCTATTTTTTGAAAAGTAAATAACATTGCATCATCAGGATGAATATGCATGTAAAAATGCAGACGGGCGTAAGTGAGCCGTTTCCCAATAAACCTTTTGATGGAAAAAATTACACATATTCACATTACAGACATACCAGGGAGCTGTTGAAAAAACCGGCTTTTCTCAACAGCTCTCCTCATCAAAAAATCGAACTCGAATAATTTAAATAAGAAAGCTATGCCTGAACATTTTAAGCAAGATACGAGTCATGACCTATGGAGTATTTTTAAGATCATGGGAGAATTTGTAGATGGGTATGACAAATTGTTAAAAGTAGGCCCGTGTGTGTCGATCTTCGGATCTGCCCGAATCAAACGGGATACCAAATACTATAAAATGGCCGTGAAGACTGCGGAGCTGATCTCTCAAAATGACTTTGGGGTCATTACAGGAGGCGGGCCCGGTATCATGGAAGCGGGTAACCTTGGGGCTCACAATGCCGGCGGCAAATCTGTTGGACTTGGCATTGATCTGCCGTTTGAGCAGGGTGTTAACGACTACGTGCATGCCGATTTCGAAATAAACTTCAAGTATTTCTTTGTGCGAAAAGTGATGTTCGTAAAATATGCCCAGGGTTTCATCGTTTTCCCCGGAGGTTTTGGAACACTCGATGAGGTGTTTGAGTGTCTGACGCTGATTCAAACCCAAAAAATAGAAAAAATACCGATTGTACTGATCGGGACGGAGTATTGGGGAGGCTTGATGGAGTGGATTAAGACGAGCCTGCTCGAGGAAGGGTTGATTTCACCGGATGATATGGACCTGGTGCATTTGACCGACGATTATAAAGAAGCGGTAAAAATCGTTTGTGATTTTTACAAGCAGAAAGAACCGGAACCGAATTTTTCATTTTAACCTTGAATCCCGGCAGGTTGTGAGGAAGGGTTAACCGTAAAAATGAATTGATAATCCCGTTTATGTCAGATATTTTGGAGTCAGTAACCGGGGGATATTCATTCACAGACGTCCCCTGGCTCATTGCAGGTTAGACTATTCCAATGGAAGAAACTTTATTGAAATGACAGCGTTTATAGATAGGTAACAATATTTGAAAACACTTTTTGTTTAAAGAATTAGATAAGTTGCTAAAATTCATTAATATTTACGCGCTGAAAAACTTGTAGCCCAAATAGCCTTAAACCAAAAGATAAATATCATGAAATCTTTCAAAAGCATTTTTACATTTGTGTTGATTGCCTTGTTTGCAACAACGACTTATGCATTAGACATTAAAGTTGATGATCAGGACGTACGAAGGGAAGCTGTTATGGCATATAACAATGCCAGGGAGCTTGCAGAAAACAGGGAATTTGTCGATGCCATAGAAATCTACCGCGAGGCACTCGAAATTGCGACATCACCGGATTGTGAAGATTGCGGGGATATCGTTGAGCACATCGAAAGCCAGCTGCCCAGAGTCTATTTTTCACGTGCCAGCACTGCTTTTGAAAGGTTCAGGAATGAGCGCTCTGTAGATGCCGCAAACGAGGCAATTGAATTGTTCAGGGAAGCTTCAGAGGCTGGTGAGGAGTTTGGCGATAATCAGGTAAGGGATCGATCCAGAGGTGTGATTCCGCAGGTTTACTACAATAAATCGCTGGTTCAATATAACCAGGAAAATCATACTGCTGCACTCGAAAGCCTGGACAGAGCCATTGAATTGAATGAAAACTACACCCTGGCCTATTATCAAAGAGCCATTGTACTTAACAATTCGGGCGCAGACCTCGAAGAAGTGCTCGAGTGGTTTGACCGTGCCATAGAAGTAGGTGAGCGAGTCGGGGACAGTGATAACGTTGGCAGAGCCCAGCGCAGAGCTGGTGGAGAACTCGTTTACCAGGCTGTCCAGCGAATGGATGAAAATCGAATGGGTGATGCACTGAGGATGCTGGAAAGAGCCCAGCGCTATGTGCCTGATAGTGTGGATCTCCACTACCGGTTTGCGGAAGTTTACAATGATCGTGGCAATTACAACCAGGCCATTGAACACGCGAACAGGGCACTTGAACTGGAAACAGGTGGTGTAACCGACCGGGCAAAGATCTATTTTGAACTTGGTATTGCTTTTAAAGCCCAGGAAAGAATCAGTGATGCCTGCGAAGCTTTTGAAAATGCCGCCTATGGTGATTTCCGTGATCCAGCCTTGCACGAAATGGAACATGAGCTTGAATGCGAAGGCTATGCCGCTTCAGGATCCCGTTAAAACAAATGTATAACACAAATAAAAAAAGCCCCGGTTGCGGGGCTTTTTTTATGGACTCAGGTTTGTTATCTAAAAGTCGGATTGCCTATCTTCTGTCCGACACTAACCCAGTGATAATAACCAAACGACCTGAACTCTCTATAATTTAATATGTCCGATTCCAGTCTTGATCAACTCTCTGTAAATACAATCCGAACACTTTCCATGGATGCCGTGGAAGCGGCCAAATCCGGTCATCCGGGTATGCCGATGGGGATGGCCGATGCCGCTTATGTGCTATGGACCAAATTCCTCAGGCACAATCCAAAAAATCCGGGATGGTTTAACAGAGATCGGTTTGTCTTATCCGCCGGACACGGGTCCATGCTTTTATATAGCCTGCTTCACCTGACCGGCTATGACCTGCCGCTTGAAGAGCTGAAAAATTTCCGTCAGTTAGGGAGCAAGACGCCCGGACACCCGGAATTCGGTATCACACCCGGAGTGGAAACTTCAACCGGCCCGCTCGGGCAGGGATTTTCAACCGGAGTGGGGATGGCCATGGCGGAAGCGCACCTGGCTGCCCGGTTCAATCCATTCAGCCCCGGCCTGGTCGACCATCATACCTACGCCATCGTGAGCGACGGCGATCTTATGGAGGGAGTGACCCATGAGGCGGCTTCCCTTGCCGGACATTTGAAACTGGGAAAGCTGATTTATCTGTACGACTCCAACAATATCACCATCGATGGGTCAACCGAACTGGCTTTTACCGAAGATGTGGCTCAACGCTTTGAAGCCTATGGCTGGCATGTGCTGGATGTGGATGGCCACAACCGCTCGCAGGTGGAGACAGCGATAAAAAAATCCAAAAAAATTATCAACAAACCATCGCTGATTATATGTCATACCCACATTGGATATGGCAGCCCCAATAAACAGGGCAGTGAAGCCTCCCATGGAGCACCGCTGGGCGAAGAGGAGCTGCGGCTGACCAAAATTAAACTTGGCTGGAACCCGGACCACCATTTTCATATCCCGGACGAGGTGTCGGTGCATTTTCGCTCGGCTGAAAAGAGCGGAGAGAAACTGGAGAAGGAATGGAATGAGAAAGTGGTGCAATTCAGAAAAGAACACGGGGAAGTAGCCGCACTTTTCGACAAGATGCTGACGCGGGCTCTGCCGTCCGATTTCAATGAGATACTTCCGTTTTTTGAGGCTGATGAGAAAGGGCTGGCAACGCGCAAGGCATCTCAACAGGTCCTGGATTCTTTTGCAGATCAAATTCCGCAACTAATTGGCGGGTCAGCCGACCTGAGGGCGAGCAACCTGACCGGCCTCAAAGACAAAGGCGAATTTCAGCACGGCTCCTACGAATCGCAAAATATCAACTACGGAGTACGGGAACATGCTATGGGTGCGGCTTTAAATGGTATTGCACTCCATGGGGGACTGATACCTTATGGGGGTACATTCCTGATTTTTTCCGATTATTGCCGGCCGGCAATCCGGATTGCTGCCTTGTCGAAAATTCCTTCGATATTTGTATTCACCCACGACAGTATCGGGCTGGGCGAGGACGGGCCAACCCACCAACCGGTAGAACACCTGGCTTCCTTGCGTGCCATGCCTAACCTGATGGTATTAAGGCCGGCCGATGCCAATGAAACGGCCTGGGCCTGGAAAGCGGCACTTGAAAACACCGAAGGCCCGACTCTGCTGGCACTGACACGGCAATCCCTGCCTGTTTTCAAACGAACCGACAGCACACACGCATCCAATGTGGAAAAAGGGGCTTATATCTTTAAAGAGGCCGCCGGCGGCAAACCGAAAGTGATTTTGATCGGAACCGGTTCGGAGGTCAGTCTCGTTTCCGAGGCCGCCGACAAGCTGAATGATGAGGGTGTGGCGGCCAGAGTGGTAAGCATGCCAAGCTGGGAGCTCTTCAGCCGTCAGCCGGAAAAGTATCGCAATGAGGTTCTGCCGCCGGAAGTTACCAATCGGATATCAGTCGAGGCCGCCGTCACATTCGGCTGGGAGCGCTGGATTGGCCCGGATGGTGTGGCAATGGGGGTCGACCGGTTTGGGGAATCAGCCCCATACAAAGATATTTTTAACCACCTGGGGCTCACTGTTGATCGGATTGTGGAAAAGGCTAAAAAATTGGTTTAACAAATATTATCAAATAATGATGGTTATTTTTCTGTTTTTTCAGATGTAAGACTGACAGGAGCCTTTTTTAGGCCATTCAGGATTATGTTTCGAAAATTGAAAACTATTTATGCAAGTTTCTGTTATAAAGTACCTCTTCCTGGCTATACTCTTATTGCCGGCCGTTGCCTGGGGACAGGTGACCGACCGGGCAACAGTTGACGGTGAACGCATTCCGGCCCTGCCTGATTTCACGGAACAGGAACCACGGGAATTTCACATTACTCCCGATCTGCTCGAATCGGAAGAAGGGCAAAGGGCGCTGCAGAGCTTCAGGGAGCGAAGACAGCGCGGTCATCTGCAACAACCCACGCCGGGGATTCAAAGCAGTGTTGGCACGAGAGAAACATTTTTTGTCCGCAATATCGAAGAGAGCAATGCGGCCGGGGTATGGGATGAAATTGAATTTGAGCTGGTCCGCGCCGATACGGATATGGATGTAGAGCTATGGGTAGAAGTGGATGAATTGGCCGACGACAGGATCAATGATGAGATTCTGGATATTATCTGGGAAGGGCTGATAGAGCAGACTCCGTCTCTCTCGATTGCCCCGGACAACGGAGTTGTTGAAATTGGCAGGGATCTGTTTGGTGAACAGCCGAATGTGGATGGTACGGGTATATTAAAAATTTTGATTACCGACATTCAGGACGGGTGGGATCCGCCAGACCAAAATGTGTTTACTGCCGGGTTTTTCGACCCTGTGGATCTGAATCCGACCCATGACAACTCTAACCAGGCCGATATCATCTACATCAACTCCCGGCCCGGTATTTACCGCCCGGTTGATGAGGAAAATCGATTTGTTAATTCCCGGCTCAGCACCATGGCGCATGAACTGCAGCACCTGATCCATGCAAACCCCGACTACCAAAGCCTGTCTTTATTTCAGAACGAAGGCCAATCGGAGATGGCTGAAATATTATCCGGGTTCGGTGCCCGGCCGATGAGTTTTCTGAATTCGGGTTCGGAATTGAGTGGCGATCTCGCCTCGACTACAGATGGGCGGTGGATGTACAGGTTCAGAAGGACAGAGCCGAACGAGGTGCTGTACGACTACCAGCGTGCCCAGCTTTTGCACAGTTACATGGAGGAACGGATAGGATATGAAGCGGCCGGGTCCCTGACCAGGAGCAGCACAGCGAATGACGGAGCATACCGGGAAGTCCTGGATCCGGTCAATATTTCACTCGATGAGTTTTTTACCGATTTTTATATCGCTGCCTATACCAATGAGATGGTTCAGGGGAATGATGCATTTCACTTCAGCCGCCCGCAGCTTAACAATGTAATGGCTTCCAATCCCGGCGTATTTTACAATATCGAGGTACAGCCATGGGTTGCCAACAGGGAGGAAAGGCTCTACTATGGCGGGGCCATGTATACGCAGTGGTTTGGGGTGGAAGATCTTGAACTGGATATCCGGGAGACCGGCGGTATAACCCAGAATATCCTTTATCGCATGGTGGGCGAGAGCCAATATCAACTCATGGAGGCCGGGCCGGGAGTTTACACGCTTGATGAGGAGGGAATTTACGAAGAGATCGTACTGGTTTCCGTAAACGCGGAACCAACAGGCACCCAGGCGTCTCC
>SKRC01000012.1 GCA_007118695.1 Balneolaceae bacterium
CCAGATGATGAAATACATCAACATTACGCTGACCTGCTAAAAAACGCAGATGTTGTTCTATACGGGAGAATAACATTTCAACTTATGGAATATTGGCAAACTGTGGTAGAAAATCCTACCGGCAACAAAGCAATGGACGAATTTGCTTTGATAATGCACAGCATTCCAAAAATTGTATTTTCCCACTCGCTTAAAAATGTAGACTGGGAAAGTGCAAAATTGGCAAAAAGAGATCTTGAAGAAGAGGTTTTAGAACTCAAAAAGCAATCGGGTAAAGACATTTTAGTTGGCTGTCGGAGTTTAATAATACAGTTAATGAAACTTAATTTGATTGATGAACTCCAGCTATGTATTCACCCTGTTGTTGCAGGAGGCGGCTTGCCACTATTTGAAAACTTAAACGACAGGACTACTCTTAATCTCAAAAAGACAAAAACCTTTAGTGGTGGTGCAGTATCGCTTTACTATAAGCCAAAAAATAACTGAAAGTATGATATGACACGTCAAGCAAAACAAAAGCGGACCTGCAACAAGGGACATACCTATTACAAAAGTAGTGACTGCCCTACCTGCCCGACCTGTGAGAAACTGAAAGAACCAGCTTCAGGTTTTTTAGCACTATTGAGCAATCCTGCAAGAAATACATTACTTCATTACGGAATTGACACCATTCAGAAGCTTGCCGGCTTCACCGAGAAAGAAATACTGGACCTTCACGGAATGGGTAAAGCCAGTATGCCTATTTTGAGAAAGGCATTAGAAGAAAAAGGGCTGACATTTAAAGATGAAGGGTTTGTAGAGGATCTGAGTGTACCGGCAAGACGGGCGCTGGAAAATGAAGGGATTAAATCGGCGGAAAAACTGGCTGAATATACGGAAAAAGAAATATTGTCTCTGCATGGGATAGGACCTTCCTCCATTCCCAAGATGAAGAGAGCATTAAAGAAAAGAGGCCTGAGTTTCAAAGAATAAAAGCTGCATTAATCTAAAATAATAAGACATATCATGAAAAAATCAATTTGGGCCGTAACAGCCGGATTTCTGGTCATTCTCGTTTCATCCATAATAGTGGATACAATCCTCAAAATTGCAGGCATTCTCCCTTGGGATCATCTGCATGTTTCTACAGGCCTGATTCTTTTCGTCATTCTATACCGGTCGGTGTTCAGTGTGGCCGGGTGTTACCTGGCAGCACAATTGGCACCTCAAAATCCCATGAAACACGCTTATCAACCCGTTCGTGAAAAACTGATTCGGTTGGATGATGATCAGCTTGAAGAAGCCCCGCCAGAGCCGTTTGATGCTGTTTCTGAATCGAAGGGAGAATTATGGGCATTCATCACGCACCATCAGGCATATCATATCGGACAGATCGGGATTTTGAGAAGAGCTTTTGGTAAAAGCCCGATGAGTTTTCAATGAACAGGACTTAAGTATTTCATTATGAGTAATCAATGATCAAATGAAAAAACAACTTTTTTTTGCACATAGCGGTGGGCCTCAGGGAAAACCCGGGCAGGGAAGTTATGATTCTGCAGTCCCCTTCTCGCATGTAAAGCTTTACAAAAAGATGTTTCCGGGCGCATTCCTTCATGAGTTGACCGGCCACAATCACGCATTCGCAGAAGTCCTGCCTTTGCTTGTTGAGCATATCAGAAAAATACACATCAACCAACAAACCAAAGTGAAATCTAAAGATGACACGAATACGGGTAAATAGTTTTTCCATTTCAATTGACGGATACGGGGCTGGACCCGATCAGGACATCGATAATCCGCTCGGTGTGGGCGGTACGGATTTGCACCAGTGGGCATTTCAAACGCGCACGATGCAACAAGTCTTGTTTGGAGCCGACAAAGGCTCAACAGGAATCGATGACGACTTTATCGCTCGCGGTTTTAAAAATGTGGGGGCCTGGATACTGGGCAGATATATGTTCGGGCCCATTCGCGGTCCTTGGCCCGACATGGAATGGAAAGGCTGGTGGGGAGAAAACCCCCCATATCACGTTCCGGTATTCGTTCTGACCCATCATGCTCGTCCGTCCATCAAAATGGAAGGCGGCACAACGTTTCACTTTGTTACTGGCGGCATCCATGAGGCGCTTGAACGGGCGCGCGAGGCAGCCAAAGGGAAGGATATCCGCATTGGCGGCGGCCCCGAGACCATACAGCAGTATCTGCGAAAAGGCCTCATTGATGAGCTTCACATCGCGATTGCACCGGTCGTGATGGGTGCAGGTGAGCGACTGTTCGATGGTATTGACCTGCGAACCCTGGGATACAAGTGCGAGCGGGTCGTGGCTTCGGAGAATGCCACCCATGTTATACTCCGGCGAAAGGACAAAGAATTAAATGACTCCTGACAATATCACTGTAGGATTTAATTTCAATTAACAACGGTTTATTATGGCAAAACAAACCACCGTCTTACCGAAAATTGTAACCCGGCGGGAATGGCTCGCCGAACGAAAAACTCTTCTCGAAAAAGAGAAAAAGAACTGGAACTTCCCTTTTTATTCATCCCGTAACAGCGATTTCAATTACGATTTCCAGGCAACTATTGATCCAAATCGAAACCATGAGTACTATTTCCAATAAACAAAAGATGCAGAATATTTTTGCCGAGATGGCAAAAGGCAACCTTGATCCTTTCGTGGATATCATGGCGGAGGATATGCAGTGGAGCTGGATGGGGACAGAAAGCTGGAATCACACATTCAAAGGAAAATATTCCGTGGTTAACGAACTGCTGGCAGCGGTAAAAGAGACACTCAATCAATCATACGAAGTTGAACTGCACCAAATTATCTCAGAAGGTGATTTTGTGGTCATTGAACATACCGGAAAAAACACCACCACTGACGGCAGACCCTATCACAACAGATATTGCTGGGTGTGTCGGTTTTCTGATGGGAAGCTGAAGGAATTGCGGGAATACATGGATACCGAATTGGTAACAAAAACTTTTGGGGCAGATGGCAAACCCTGATTGAAGTGACCCAAATAAACAAAATGAAAAATAAACCGTTCACTATATAAGATTAGTAATAATGAGTAAAACAGAATCATTCATCCGGAACCGTCAGGTTTGGGCAAACCTGCCTGTTAAGGACGTTGAACGCACACGAAAGTTTTATGATAGCCTGGGCTTCAAACTAAATGGTGATCCCAAAAACGGACAGTTGGTCAGTTTTTTTGCAGGCAGGGATGACTTTATCATTCACTTTTTTCGAGTGGATATGTTTAAAGAAGCTTCAAAGGGAGATGCAGCCGATCTCAGCAAAGGCAGTGAAATCATGTACACGATTGGAGCAAACAGCCGCCGGGAAGTAGATACCTGGGCGGCCCGGGCAGAAGAAGCCGGGGGCACCGTGTTTGCAAAACCGGCAGTATTGCAAGCTCCCTGGTATGGATGCGGATTTACTGATCCTGACGGGCATAAGTGGAACGTGTTTTATAACGGGAAATAACACAATCAAAACCTAAAAAAATCATAATGAAAACAGCACACCCTTATCTCTATTTTAACGGAAATACTGAAGAAGCCTTTCTATTCTATCAATCCGTTTTTGATACTAAACTAATTGAGCTTCTCCGCTTTGGAGACATTGAAGAAAATCCAATGAACGTTTCCGACTCAGATCGTGACAAAATTGCCCATATCGCATTGCCGCTTGGCAATGTTATCCTCATGGGAACCGATGTGATAGATTCCATGGATCAATCACTGACCATCGGCAACAATTTTTACATAACTCTGGAACCCGAAAGTGCGGAAGAAGCCGAAGCCGTGTTCCATAGCCTGTCAGAGGGAGGTACAGTTCAAATACCCCTTAAAAAAGAGTTCTGGGCTGAAAAATATGGAATGTGTACCGACAAATACGGTGTCCAGTGGATGGTAAGCTATGAAGGCGAAATGGGCTCCTGAATCTAATTCATCACTTATTAAACTCTGCTATAATATTTAAATTCGAAACATATAGGTATATGAACTCCACTGTCAAAGTTTATAAAACAGATGTGACTGACAAAAGCGAAGCGGCAGCAATTGCGAAATACCTAATTCACGAATTTCCATCATGTGATGTCAGTTTCGACCTGGATGATTGTGATAAGGTGCTTCGTATTGAGTCATCAAATGGCAGCATTGATGAACAAAAAGTCCGGGAGATTTTAGGCCGATTTTATCATGAAATAGAAACATTACCTTTCTGATCGTCAATTTTCATAAAATAGAAATCTATGAAATCAATCAATCCATATCTGATATTCAACGGCAATGCCGAAGAGGCGTTTACCTTTTATCAATCTGTTTTTGGCGGCGAACTCCACATCACACGGTTCAATGAAATGCCGGGGTTCCGGTTTCAGGAAGAGAGAACATTCTGGCAGGATCGATGCTTTGTCTACAGCCTTAACAGAACCGATAACGATCATTGAACTGATCTAAATGCGAAAATTAATCTACTCTCAAATGGTATCCCTCGATGGCAATGTGGAAGGTCCCAAAGGTGAACTGCGTTGGTCGGCACCCGGCCCGATGAACATCATGCTCCTCTTTTTGATCTTGAAGATGCGATTGGCAGTGATTATGAAACCGGTTTAAACAAACTGAATGCCCTTTTGGAAGAATCCGGTACTGACGATGAATCCTAAACACTTTTTCGGCTATGAAAACAGAAAATCAGATTTTCCTTGAAAAATTTAACGAGGCATTTGCCAATAACGATACGGATTTCATTCTGGATCAGGTAACAGATGACATCCGCTGGGAAATTGTAGGAGATAAAATACTTGAAGGCAAAGAAGCCTTCGCAGAGGCACTGAAGGAGATGGAACAGGCTGAGCCGCTGAAAATGACTATTCATCACATCATTACTCACGGAAAGCATGCTTCGGTTAACGGTGTAATGACAACTTCGGATGGAACATCTTACGGGTTTTGTGATGTGTTGACGTTCAGCGGTTTCAAAAATCCGAAGGTCAAAAAGTTGACATCTTATGCAATTAAGGTTCACTAAGTAATAATTAACCATTAATCAAGCCTGTAAACTGAATTTCCTGAATAGTTATGGACAGAAAATCGAAAGAAATCCACCAACACTTCATCAATATCTCCGATATTTTGAGTTCTGATTTGGCTGGTGCCATCCGGCAAATTGGACCAATCGAATTTCAACCCGATGACTCCTTCCCCCTGGCGCATCGCCTCTGTCGATCGGTGGCAGGCCAGCAGCTCTCCGTCATCGCTGCCCGTACGATCTGGCAGCGTGTCCTGGAGGCAGCCAACGGTGCGGATCTGGCTGAATTCTTTACCGAAAAAAACGCGGATATGATGCGAAACTGCGGCCTTTCAGCAGCCAAGGTGCGTGCGATGTGCGGCATCGCAGAAGAAGCCCGTGCCGGCAATATGGAAGCGGATGATCTCAGAATCCTGAATCACAAAGAGCGATCCAGGGAACTGACGCGGCTTTGGGGAGTGGGGCAATGGACGGTGGACATGATCTCCATCTTCTACTTCGGGGATGAGGATGTGTGGCCCGACGGCGACCTGGCCGCCCGGAGAACACTGGAACATCTTACAAGCCGCCGCCGTAAAACCGTGCGCACGGCTGAACGGTTTGCGCCCTACCGCTCACGGCTTGCACTGTATATGTGGGAATGTGGGAATTCAGTGCCCGATTGATAGCAGGCTCTGAAATGAATCCTGCACTAATTATTCAGGTCATCCATTCCACACCTTCTTCCACAACAACCCATTCCCCGTCTTTTTTTTGCAGCAGGTATTCAACTCCGTGGGCATCCGTATGGCCTCCAGGGCTTGTTGAACCGGATGACACTTCTAAAAGTACCCTGTTTGTTCCTCTCCATCGTACATTTCGAACAGAAAGTTCTCTGTACGACCCCGGTTCCATATCCGAAAAATCAAGACTGCTTGAAGCATCTCTGTCTAAAAGGCGGGTATCCAGATCATCCAGTCGACTCAGTAAGGTTTCGGGGGGATCTTCACCTTCAACAGACAGAATGAGTCTATCCGGGAGTGTTGGCCAGTTTCCGATATAATGACGAATCGCTGTTTCGTAAACCGGTTCAGGATCAGCAAGCAAGGATCCGCAGGAAGTAATGAAAAGGAAAACAGATATAGAATAAAGCAACCTTCTCATATTCGTTTTTACGTTATGATAGTTAAAACAGCATGTATCAATCTAATATTCTGATATAAAAATTCTCAACGTTGATATAAAATATTTACAATAATTACAATTCCTGGCGGTTTCAATGTCGGCGTTATCCTCCTTATATTCCATTTTTTGAAAATATCATTCAGATTCACCAATGACCTACCTCTCTACAGAAAACCTGGCTAAAAGCTATGGGCTCAAACCACTGTTTAAAGGCCTCACTTTTGGAATCGCCAAAGGCGATAAAACCGCGCTCATAGCCCAAAACGGGACTGGCAAATCCACCCTGCTTCAAATTCTTGCCGGCAGAGAGGTCCCTGACGATGGCGAAGTGATGGTCCGCAATGGAATCCGGATCGGCTTCCTGGAGCAGGAACCGCAGCTCGATGAATCGATGACCATCAGCGAATTCATCTCACAAGGCAGTTCCGAACAGGCCGGAATTGTGCAGGCCTATGAAAAAGCCGCCGAAGAACAGGCCCGCGACTACAATCCCGCCACGCAGAAAGCCTTCGATGCTGCCACAGCAGCCATGGATACCGCCAACGCTTGGGATTATGAGCAGCGGCTGGAACAGATTCTGGGCATTCTGAATATTCATGACCTGGAACAGCCAATTGCCACTCTCTCCGGGGGCGAGAGAAAAAGAGTCGCTCTGGCATTTGTGCTGCTAGACAGCCCGGACCTGATGATCCTGGACGAGCCGACCAACCACCTGGACGTCGAGATGATCGAATGGCTGGAGTCGTACCTGATGAAGGAGAAGATGACACTTCTGATGGTAACGCACGACCGCTACTTCCTGGACCGGGTATGCAATCATATCCTGGAGCTTGAGGGCAGCGACCTGTACCATCATAAGGGCAATTACCAATATTTTCTGCAAAAAAGGGCCGAGCGGGAGGAAGTCCGGCAGACCGAGACGGCCAAGGCCGGCCAGCTGCTGAAAAAAGAGCTGGAGTGGATGAGGCGCGGCCCCAAAGCCCGGACAACCAAATCAAAATCACGGATCAGCGCATTTTATAAGACGAAAGAAAAAGCTGAAAACCAAAGTCCGGATCATGAACTGCGCCTGGAAGCCAACATGGCGCGAATGGGCAAACAGATTCTGGAAGTGGATAACGTATCCAAGCGGTTTGGCGACCTGGTGATCCTGGACGAGTTCACCTACTCCTTCAAAAGAGGGGAACGGATAGGCATTATCGGGAAAAACGGCGTTGGCAAAAGCACTTTTCTCAATATCATTACCGGGCAGGAACCTGTCGATTCCGGAGATATCATCACCGGTGAAACCATCGTCTTTGGCCATTACCGTCAGCAGGGTTTGCAGATCGACGAAGAGATGCGGGTGATCGACGTTCTCAGGGAAATTGCGGAAGTGATTGAGTTGGCCGACGGGAAGAGAATTTCGGCCTCACAGTTTCTGGAACACTTTATGTTCACCCCGGAGATGCAGTACACCTATGCCTCCCGGCTCAGCGGAGGTGAAAAACGGCGCCTGGGCCTGATGATGACCCTGATCCGGAACCCCAATTTCCTGATTCTCGATGAACCGACCAACGACCTGGATCTGATGACGCTTCAGAAGCTGGAAGAGTTTCTGCTGAATTTCAGCGGATGCCTGATCCTGGTGTCGCACGACCGCTTTTTCATGGATAAACTGACGGATCACTATTTTGTGTTTGAGGGGGACGGTGTGATCCGGGATCATCACGGCACCTACCAGGAATACAGGGAGATGATTGCCCGGCAAGAGCTGGAGCGCAAAAAGGAGAAAAAGAAACAAAGCAGTCCGGATGCGGGACAATCCGGAAAAAATACATCCGGCAAATCGGGGAAAGGCAATTTGGGCTCTCACACTTCCGGAACGGGCAAAAATGGCGGAGGCAACACAGGGGCAAGCCATGCCGGAAGCGCCGGCAAAGCCGCTCTGACGCATGCGGAGAAAAAAGAGTATCAGAGCCTGGAGAAAGAAATCGCCGGACTGGAGAGGGAAAAGGAGCAGGTGGAAGAGCAGTTGAACAGCGGGGAACACGATTACGCGGAACTTGAAAAGCTCTCGGTCCGGTATGGTGAAATTGAGCAAGAGATCGACAAAAAAACCATGCAGTGGCTGGAACTGGCCGAAAGAGTATAGCTGTCGGAGGACAAAAGATGTGACAGTTGTCGGAGCAAAAAAAGGAGGACTAAAGATCCGGGACGATTCGGATCAGCTCGCCGTTTTCTTCATCCGTGAGCAGGTAGAGATACCCATCCGGCCCCTGCCTGACATCGCGCACCCGGCGGCCGATTTCCAGGGATTCTTCCCCGGCTACGTCCTCTCCATCCAGTATGATGCGCCGTACCTGCTCCCCCCTGAGCCCGCCGCTGAAGAGATCTCCCTGCCATTCCGAAAAACGATCTCCGGTATAGAAAGCAAGGCCGCTTGGCGCCTGGGCTGGCGTCCATACGATTTTAGGGTCGGCCATACCCGGTTTCGTCGTCTTGTCGGAGATACGCGGGCCATAATATTCACGGCTATAGGTTGTAATCGGCCAGCCATAGTTTTTGCCTCCCTGAATCAGGTTTAATTCATCACCGCCGCGGGAACCATGCTCGTTCGCCCAAACCCGGCCTGTTGCCGGGTCAAGAGCCAGGCCCTGCACGTTCCGGTGACCCAATGTCCAGATCTCCGGCCTGGCATCCCTGATGTTCCCGAAAGGATTTCCGGGGGCAGGTGAGCCATCATCTTTCAGATGCAGGATTTTGCCCAGGTGTGAGTTGAGTTTTTGTGCCTGGTTTCTGATCAACTCGTTATCCAGGCTTATCGGTCGGTTTCCCCCATCGCCTATGGAAAGCAGAAAAGTGTTTCCCGGCAACCAGAGGATTCTGGATCCGAAATGTTGATTGCCATTTTTATCCGGTGCAACTTCAAAAAGGGTTGTAAAATCGGCAAGCCTGTCGCCTTCAAAAACACCCCGGCCCACCGTCGTGCGGTTGGCATCTTCCGAGCCGGAAGCGTAACTCAAGTAGACGTATTGGTTATCTTCAAAATCTGGGTGGAGAGCCACATCCAGCAAGCCGCCCTGCCCGTCGGTGTAAATGACCGGCAGCCCCTGAACAGGTTCCGGGTCAACAGCTCCATTCCTGACGATTCTCAGTCGTCCGGGCCGTTCGGTAATAAGCATATCGCCATCGGGAAGCCATGCCATCGACCATGGATGCTCCAGCCCGTCCGTTATCACTTCCATATCCCACCCCGTCGCCTCAGGTGCATCGCCACTGGGCTCAACAGGCTCATTAGGCATAAAACAACCGCTTAAAAAAATGCCAAGAAATACCGGAAGCAGTAGTCTGATAGTGCCCGAAATTGTTGTTTTCATATTTGTATAAAAAGTTATGACGAATTGTAATAACCTGAATAATCACAAAAAAATTTCCTGGTAAATTATACCGGATAAGTTAAAACCAAAATGGTTGCCCGTTAAACATGCCGGGAACATCCCTGACTTCGGCTGTTGAAAAAAGCAGAAAAATTTCCCGGCCTCACCGCAAAGATTCATCTGAAAATTGGGCCAAAATGTTTATATCTTGACACAACTTTTTAAAGAGACCCTGTTTCCGTTACATGAACATACATTTTATAGACAGCGACCAGGAACTTACCGATTGTATTTCAACCCTGGAAAATTGTAAAGAGATTTCGATTGATCTTGAATTTGATAAAAACCGGTATCGATACGGATTTAACCTCTGCCTGATGCAGATTTGCGCCGCAGGAGAATGTCTGTTGGTTGACCCGCTCAGTGACAGGATCCGTATCAAACGGCTGTTTCCTGTGCTGGAATCAGAAAAGATTCAAAAAATCGTTTTTGCTTTTGGAGAAGATCTGCGGCTTCTGCATTCCCTGGGCTGTTATCCGAAAAATATCTATGATTTGAGCATAGCCACCAGCCTGCTCAACTACCCGCAAAAATCCCTGGCCGATTATATATCCGATATACTGAACAAGACAACGGTCAATTCCTCCCAGCAAAGCGATTGGTACCGGCGGCCGCTCTCGGAAAATCAGAAATTGTATGCAGCCCAGGATGTATTTTACCTGAAGCAGATGAAAAAGGTACTTGAACAGCAGGCTCAGTCGAAGAATGTCAGTGATTGGATAGAAGAGGAAAATTCCACCTACGACGAACTGGACTATACCGGCCTGACCAATAATAATTTTATCAAGGAAAAAGATAAAGACGACCTGACCGAGCATGAATGGTATATCTTCCGGAAATTATTGGAATTCAGGGAAGAAACCGCCAGGCAGTTTAACAAGCCGAGCTATCAGGTTTTAAAGAAAGAGCTTCTTGTTGATATTATCAGACAAAAGAACTCACTTCAAAACTGGACTGAAAAGCGGGGAATTTTCAGAGGCATTAAAAACAAATCGTATAAGAATCAGCTGCAGGATTTACTGGAAAAAAGCCGGCGGGAAGCCGGTGAGCTGGGATTGTCGAAGACCGCTCCGGCTGATAAACCCCTGCCCCCGGAGGAACTTGCCGCGGAACGAGAAGAGCGGTCGAAAATCAATCGGCTCAAGCAGAAGCTGTTTAAACCGATCAAAGTCCGTATAGCTGAAGATTATGGCAAAGAGACAGCCTCCTATATCCTCAGTAACCGGATCATGGCGAACCTGATTGCAGGCGATATAGACGAGCTGGAAAACTACAAAAGATCCCTGATCATCAATTACGCCAAAGAACTGGGCCTCGATATTGATCGCCTTCTCCAGGTTGTCGACAATTGACCTGAGTCCTGAGTCCTGAGTCCTGGGTCCTGGGTCCTGAGTATTGAGTAATGGGTATTGAGTAATGGGTATTGAGTAATTCGTTATTCCTTGTTCAATATTCGTTATTCAATCTTGTTCACTGTCCCCTGCCAACTGCTACTGCAACTGTTTACTGTTCACTGCTTACTGTTCACTGTTCCCCTGTAATTCGCGGACCACGTTTCTTTCGTATTGTCTGCTCCATTCTTTATAGATCTCCTCATCATAGAGGGACAGTTCTGATGGGTTGACCCAGACGCTGTCGAGCCCGGAGATGCGCAGCGGCCTGACCAGCGCCCATTGATCGTTCATTTCAAGCACATAGATAATAGAACCCGGCTCGAAAAAACCGGCAACCTCACCGGCATCCGAGGTATCTCCCCACACTTCGATTCGATCGGTTACAAATGCTTTTTCCTCATACCCGGAGGCATCGAGGTGAAGCTCCGTCGGGCTCACCCACCGAAACAGAAACCCGATCAAAATAAAAACCAAAAACAATCCAACCGACCACTTCAAAGTCAAGTTAAACGAGTTGCTGCTGCCACCTTTATTCATTACATCCATTCTTTCATGAGTATTGAGATATGAGTATTGAGTATTGGGTAATGGGTAATGGGTAATGGGTATTGAGTAATTCGTCATTCCTTGTTCAATATTCGTTATTCACCTGTTCACTGTTCCATGCCGTTTTCCAAAAACAACAGGCTGTCAGGGATATCATCCCACAAAATGGTGTCCTCTCCTGCCTGTGGCGGTTCAACCGGGTCCAGCCGGATCGTATCCGGATCAAAATCCCAGGGCAGCGGATCGGCGTCTTCAATGGTATCGAGCGTATCTAAATCGATTTCCGGCAGGTATGGAATCCCGGACAGATGAGTCATCTGACGCAAGATCCACTGGCTGCGTTCTTCTGCATAAGGCGATGGCGGATCAACCCGCATTCGTTTCGGGCTTGGCAAAACAGCAGCCAGCCGCGCAGAGGCATCCGGCTCGAGTTGATTGGGGGCCACACCGAATATTTCGGCTGCCGCCTTCCCCACCCCAAACAAGCCCGGGCCAAACTCGGCGATGTTCAGGTAGACCTCCAGGATGCGCTCTTTCGGCCACAGAAGTTCGATCAGCACGGCAATGCCGGCCTCAACCCCTTTTCTGATCCAGGATTCAGCCGGTGACAGGTACAGGTTCTTTGCAACCTGCTGGGTGATTGTACTGGCACCCCGCTGCCGCTCCCCTCTTCGGCGTTCCTCAAGGGCTTCGTCGATCGCCAGCATGTCCAGGCCCCAGTGCTCCCAAAAACGCTGGTCCTCGGAGGCAACGACAGCCCACTTCAGATGTTCCGGGAGCTCCTCCTGCGGAATCCAGTAGTCCCTGAGATCATACCGCTCCATCTCCAGCTGTTCCCAGTCTTCCCTCAGGGTAAAAGCGGTTGCTGGCGGATTGACCCACCGCAGGTATAGTATGGAAATGGCCAAAAGGGCCAGCAGCGCCGCTATCAGTCCGATTATTATCAGAAAGAACCGTTTCCACGCATACCGGGAATCCCTCTTGCCTTGCCCTGCTTTGTTATATTGCAAATCATTATTCATCGCATGTCAATCACACATTCAACTCTTCACCGGCTCTTACCTCTTTTACCCCGGATAAAACCTGTTCCGTTACATCTTTCAGGATCGGTATTCTGATCATGAATTATCATGCCTTTCAACTCCGGACTGCCCGGGATTCGGAATCAATCCCCGACATATCATCAATTCAAACACATGCAAACCATTGGTTCATTCCGGCCTGGTGCCGTTATCGGAAAATTTGTTATTGAACACCGGAATCCTCCGGCAGAATGTTTATACGATAACAAATTGTTGTGACCCAATTACATCACGAGTGCAGCTATTCCTGTTTGATGTGTTCAGAATCACGTTACGAATTAAATAATCACGATACCAGCCCCGCTATCCGGGGTATTTACTGCCGGGGCCGGATCAATGGTCCAATTCAACTTATTGATTTGGTTTAATCCAAAAACAGCTGGGTGACACAAACGACCCGGGGAACAACGGCTTCGGACCCCGTGTACATCAGTTCACCGGTATCGCGATTCCTTTCGAACATAACGATGTTATCATCATCGCGATTGGCGGCGAAGAGAAAATCACCCCGCTGATCAATCGCAAAATTCCTCGGATGGCCGCCCCGGGTGTGCTCGCGGTTAACGAACGTCAATTCCCCGCTTGTCTCATCGATGGAATAGATGGCCAGGCTGTCGTGCCCCCGGTTAGTTGCATACAGAAACCGGCCGTCGGGGGAAATATGGATATCGGCCGCAGAGTTGTTTCCATCAAAATCATCCGGCAGCATATTAATCCGCTGACGTTGCTCCAGGGCGCCTGTCTGCCGGTCCACAGAAAAAACGGCTACGGTGGATGACAGCTCTTCAACCGAATACGCATAATCGCCATTGGGATGGATCGTAAAATGCCGCGGACCCGATCCGGCAACATTTTCAACATAAGGAGTCTCCGCTGGTGAGAGCACACCGGATTGTCTGTCAACTTCATAAATTTTCACTTTGTCGATCCCCAGGTCAGAGGCATAGATAAACCTTCCGTCTTCTGATGGGATAATCGAATGCATATGCGGGCCGCCCTGCCGGCTGTGGACACTGCTTCCCTCATGCTGAACCACGTCAACAGCTTCACCCAGGCTTCCGTCCTCCCGGATCGGGTAAACGCTGATGTTTCCGCTGCTGTAGTTGGAGACATAGGCAAAACGTCCATCCGGATCGATACTGATGTGGCAAGGCCCTCTGCCTTCAGCAGAGCGAATATTCAGAAACGTGAGTTTACCGGTTTCCGGATCAATTCGATAAGCAGCAATGCTGCCGTAATTGTCATCCTCCGATACACCCTGGCTGCTCACCGAATAAAGAAACCCGCCGGCCGGATGCAAAGCCTGAAAGTTGGGCGCTTCAATGTCGCTGATTCTCTGTATTTCAGTAAAAGAACGCTCTGCCCGATTGAATTCAAGTACAATCAGCCCCTCTTCAGAAAATGTTCCGGCATAAATGATCTCTTTCCCGCCTCCCTCGGTTTCCGGATTTCCGCATCCGGTCTGCAACACCATCGCAATCAAAAATGAAATTGTACCTGATATAAATTTTCCCATAACTTTTGTTAGTTTATTTGTTGAATGAATTGCCACACTATGAACTGCTGATAATAATAGAAAATAGATCGGTGATTCCATAAATGCGATTCGGTTTCAATATACATCACATAATTGTCCAAAATGTTTGAATATAGATATTTTGGCTATTGATACATTACAGGCTCGTTCCGTACAGTTTTTTCAATAGGCCAAAATGAAACCCCTTCATGTTTCATTTCCAAATCGATTTTCATGATAATTAAAGCAGCTGCCGTTCAGTTCACCCACAAAGCCGGAGATAAAGCCTATAACCTTGACAGAATCGGGGAGTTCTGCCGCGATGCCGCCCGCCGGGGTGTTCAGCTGATCACGTTCCCGGAGATGTGCATCAGCGGATACTGGCATGTGCGAAACCTCGGCCTGGAAGAAATCACACAACTGGCCGAGCCGGTGCCTGACGGGCCGTCGGTCGCAAGACTGAAAAAACTGGCCCGTGATTACAACCTGGTGATCGGGGCCGGACTGATTGAAGCGGATGAGCAGAACCGCCTCTACAACAGCTATGTGGTTTGCGACACCGATGGGACGATTCACAACCACCGGAAAATCCACTGTTTCATCAGCGAACACCTGGCCTCGGGCGAATCCTATACCGTTTTTGATACCAGCCTCGGACACAAAATCGGAATCCTCACCTGTTACGACAACAATATCATCGAAAACGGGCGCATGACTGCCCTGATGGGGGCTGATATCCTACTCGCCCCTCATCAAACCGGGGGTGTGGATTCGCGCAGTCCGCATGCAATGGGCAGGATTGATCCGGAGTTGTGGCATCGGCGCCACGAAGACCCCGAACGAATTGAGGCTGAATTCAAAGGCCCCAAAGGAAGGGGCTGGCTGATGCGATGGCTGCCCTCTCGGGCGCACGACAACGGTATGTTTCTGCTGTTCAGCAATGGCGTGGGGCTTGATGATGATGAGGTTCGCACCGGCAATGCCATGCTGATCGATTGTTATGGCAGGATCATCGCCGAAACCTGGAAAGCCGGTGATGAGATGGTTGTTGGCGATCTCGACATGAGCCTGCAGCACAACTGCACCGGCCGCAGGTGGCTGAAAGGCCGCAAACCACATCTATACGGGCCGATTGCACAACGTTCCGGCCGGGAAGTCGACCCGCGCAAGGCACGGTTTTCAGGTTAGCAATCAAACTTTCTTGAAAACAACCGTCGCATTGTGGCCGCCGAAACCGAACGTATTGCTCATGGCAACATCCACGTTTTTCTCGACTGGATCACCGAGCACGATTTGCAAGCCATCCGGAATCTCCGGATCGAGTTTTACGGTATTGATGGTCGGCAGCACCACCCCGTCATTGATCGATTTGATGGAGATAATCGCTTCGGCCGCACCGGCGGCGCCCAGCAGGTGGCCGGTCATCGACTTGGTGGCGTTGATATGCAGGTGTTTGGCATCGCTGCCGAACAGATCCGCAATGGCCTTGGCCTCACTGAGGTCCCCGACCGGCGTTGAGGTGGCGTGCGTGTTCAGATAATCGACATCCTCCAGGTTCAGCCCGGCATCTTCAACCGCCCGTTTCATCCCCTCTTTGGCGCCGATGCCTTCCGGATGGGTCGCAGTCAAATGGTAAGCATCGGAAGTCATCGCCGCACCGGCAACTTCGGCGTAGATATTGGCCCCGCGTGCTTTGGCATGCTCATATTCCTCAAGGATCAGTGTTCCGGCACCCTCGGACATCACAAACCCGTCGCGGTCCACATCAAACGGACGCGAAGCCCCCTTGGGATCATCGTTGCGGGTCGACATCGCTTTCATCGCCGAAAAACCGCCGAAGGATGCGTGGGTGACCGGCGCTTCCGAACCGCCTGTGATGATCACCTTCGCCTTGCCCATCCGGATGTAGTTCAGGGCATCCATAATGGATGTGTTGGAGGTGGCACAGGCCGATACCGTCGAATAGTTGATGCCCATCAGCCCGTACTTCATCGAAATCAGGCCCGATGCGATATTCATGATCATCCGGGGGACCAGAAACGGGCTGAACCGGGGTTTGTAATCATTTTCCACATAATCCATTACCTCCTTTTCGAACGTCAGCAGCCCGCCCTGGCCGCTTCCCCAGATAACGCCCGTATCGAACGGATCCATCTTGTCAAACTCCAGGCCGGAATCTTTTACCGCCTCCTGGGTTGAAACCAAAGCGTACTGGCTGAAAGGGTCGGTTCGTTTCACATCACCATGGCTCAGGTATTTTTTAGGATCAAAATCTTTCAATTCGCAGGCAAACTGTGATCTGAAAAGCGACGGGTCGAAAGCGGTGATCCTGGCCGCTCCGTTCTCACCTTTTTTCAGCGAATTCCAATAATCGTTAACTGTGTGTCCGAGGGGAGTTAAGGTGCCCATACCTGTAACTACTACGCGTTTCATATCCTTATAATCTTTTATTTAATAAATTGAATTGATTATCCGTTTTCTCTAACATTACTGACGATCGCAATAAATACCGGTATGCGAAAAGCCAACCTGATGTCTGCTGTTGGTGTTGTCGCTGGATTCACTGCCTGCAAAATTTTGTCA
>SKRC01000148.1 GCA_007118695.1 Balneolaceae bacterium
AAAAAAAACATCAGGTAAACGGAAACTAATAACACGAGAAAATCATGTATTTCAAACAATTTTTTGACGACAAATTAGCACAGTATGCATATCTCATCGGATGTCAGGCCAATGGCACGGCTGTAGTTATCGATCCGATGCGCGACATCGATCAGTACATCGATGCAGCCGCCAAAGAGAATCTGACCATTATTGCGGCCGCCGACACTCATATCCACGCGGATTACATTTCCGGCCTTCGAGAGTTTGCCGAACGGGATGTTAAAGTATACGCATCCGATGAAGGGGACAAGGACTGGAAATATGAATGGCTCATCAACAGCAATTACGATTATGAATTACTGAAAGACGGTGATCAGTTTAAGATAGGAAATATCACCATAAAGGCGTGGCATACACCCGGCCATACCCCGGAACACCTGAGTTACCTGGTTACCGACGGTGCAGCCGCAAAGGAACCGATGGGTGTTATCACTGGCGATTTTATCTTTGTCGGTGATGTCGGACGCCCGGACCTGCTGGAATCAGCAGCCGGCCAGGCGGGGGTGATGGAGCCATCGGCGCGGACACTCTTCCAGAGCGTGGAATCATTCAAAAATTTGCCTGAATATATGCAGGTCTGGCCGGGTCACGGCGCCGGAAGTGCTTGCGGCAAAGCCCTGGGTGCCATTCCGGAAAGCACAGTTGGCTATGAAGTGAGGTATAACAACTCAATCAAATCGGCCACAACGGAAGATAATTTTGTGAAATTCATATTAGAGGGCCAGCCCGAGCCGCCGCTTTATTTCGCCCGGATGAAGAGGGATAATAAAATTGGCCCCGGGTTGCTCAACGGATTGCCCCAGCCCGGCAGATTGACACTCAAACAACTTGGTAACCTGGCCGGCAGCAGGGATGTGAACGTTCTGGATACCCGGGAACGCAATGAATATGCAGCCGGCCATCTGCCCGGGTCTCTGCTCTCACCCTTGAACAGGCAGTTCAATACCGTTGCAGGATCCTTTATCACCGATGATGAACAAATCTATCTTGTGGTGGAAGAGCATCGGGTAAGAGAAGCAGTTGTTGACCTGATCCGAATCGGCCTTGACAATATCAAAGGATATATCACGCCAAGGGATCTGAAATTGTATGCGGAGCAGGGGGGCATTCTGGAAAAACTGGAACTGATGAGATTCGATGAAATTGAATCGTATCAGAAAAAAGAAGACACAGTCGTCTTTGATGTTCGAAAAACTTCAGAATATGAGGAATTCCATGTGCCGGATGCACTGAATATAGCTCATACCCGGCTGGCCGACCGGCTTGATGAGGTGCCGGAAGGCAAAAAACTGCTGGTTCACTGCCAGTCGGGTGGACGATCTGCCGTAGCTTCGGCTTTCCTGAAAAGGCATGGATACGATGTGGTATTAATTGAGGATAACATTAATAATTACAAGCTGAAACAAGCTGAAACTGTTTAGCAAGGATCCTGCCCGGCAGATGCTGATGTTTTCTGCCGGGCTTTATACCGATAATAAACCGGAATAATGCCAGGCCAACCAAAACTTAAACAATTCATTCCCGTACTGGATTGGATCCAATCCTATTCAAAGGAACATTTCAAGGGAGATCTGAATGCCGGTTTAACCGTCGGGATTATGTTGATTCCCCAGGGGATGGCTTATGCAGTTCTTGCCGGATTGCCCCCCGTTTATGGCCTGTACGCATCCATAGTTCCACTTATTCTGTATGGAATATTCGGTAGTTCCAGGCAGCTGGCGGTCGGGCCTGTGGCAATTGTTTCCCTGCTGGTGCTTGCCGGAGTCAGTGAACTGGCTGAAGTGGGCAGTGACCGTTTTATCCAATTGGCAATTATGACCGCGTTCGGTGTCGGCCTTTTTCAATTGCTGATGGGTTTTATGAAAATGGGATTTCTGGTAAACTTTTTGTCGCACCCGGTATTAAGCGGTTTTATATCCGCTGCAGCTCTGATTATTGCGGCCAGCCAGATTCGCAACCTTCTGGGAATTGATCTGCCCCAGACTAACCAGGTACATGAGATTCTGATCGGAGTAATACAAAAAATCGGGGAGATCGAACCTGTAACTGCAATGATTGGCATGGGTTCAATTGCTGTCATTATTTTGGTGCAAAAATGGAAAAAAACGTTCCCGGCTGCGTTGGTAGTTGTAATAATCGGTATAGGTATAACGGCGTTCTGGGGGCTGGATGCCCGGGGAGTATCCATCGTAGGCGACATTCCGGGAGGACTTCCGTCATTTGAATTGGCAAATATACATCCAGGCGATTTGCAGTTGCTCTTGCCTGTTATCCTGGTGATTACCCTGGTCAGTTACATGGAATCCATTGCGATTGCAAAGGTTATTGCAACAAGACGCGGTTATAAAATTGATGCCGACCAGGAACTGATTGCACTCGGGGCTGCTAATATAGGCGGTTCCCTGTTTCAGTCATTTCCAACGACCGGAGGATTTTCCCGTTCAGCCGTGAACGATCAGTCGGGCGCCCGTACAGGTATGGCATCTATAATCAGTGCCGGAATAATCGCCCTGACCGTTTTGTTTCTAACGCCTCTGTTTTACTATCTGCCGGGAGCCGTACTGGCCGCAATTATCATGGTAGCTGTGATTGGCCTGTTTGATTTAAAAGCAATAATCAACCTTTGGAAGACCGATAAAAAAGATCTGGCAATGTTGCTGGTTACCTTTTTTGCAACCCTCACCCTGGGTATTGAGGAAGGGATAGCAGTTGGTGTGATTATCTCTCTTGTGGCTGTCATTTACAGCAGCACCAGGCCGCACAGTGCGGAGCTGGGCCGGCTTGGAAAAACACAAAATTTCCGGAATGTCAACAGGTATCCGGAGGCAGATGTCGATGAGGATGTGCTGATCTTCCGGTTCGATTCACAGCTCTATTTTGCCAACGTCGAACATTTCCGGGAAACCCTGGAGGAACTGATAGAGAAAAAAAAGGAAAAACTGAACTTGGTGATACTGGATGCATCGGCCATGACCAATATCGATTCGACGGGGATACATACCATGAAGGAAGTGGTACAGGATCTGGGCGTCAGGCGCATCAAATTCTATATTGCCGGTGCGATCGGCCCGGTACGTGATAAATTGAAAAAAAGCGGCATTTCGGATGCAATGGGAGAGGAGAATTTTTTCTTTGACATCAGCGATGCCCTTGCCTTTTACAGGCAGCATGGGGAGGAGCAAATGAAACGGGAATTTTCACCTTTTCAAACCAATATTTGAGCCGATATTTATCCGCGAACACCCCTCAAAATGAAGTGCTGACTCTGCGAATACCCCTCAATTCGTTGTGCTGGACGCCCAACGAATGTCTCCCCTTGAGGGGAGATGGATGTAATGCGTCCAGCATTACATCCTGAGGGGTGTTCGCAGAGTCAGCATTACAACCTGAATTTTCGCCCCCCTGATGCATCAGGATTGCGGGGCAATAAAAAACAGATGACTTATATTAGTAATTAAATTATTGGAGACCCATGGAAAACATACCCGAACAGAAATACAAAGAGATCGAAGATGCAATCGGAAGTGATGAAAGCGTGGTTGGTATCGACGCCAAGAAGACCCATATTATTATCATCCACATGCTCCGGCAGCTCCAGGAAAAGCTGGACAGGCTGGAAAAGCGTATCGATGAGCTGGAGAAATGAGGCGCTAACGCGCATTTCACTTCGCTGAGAAAACATGAGTCCCGACCGCCGTCGGAGTAGAAATAATGAGCCCCGGCCGCTGTCGGGAGGGAAAAGATGA
Organism: Balneolaceae bacterium; assembly: GCA_007118695.1. Taxonomy (GTDB): domain Bacteria; phylum Bacteroidota; class Rhodothermia; order Balneolales; family Balneolaceae; genus SKRC01. The sequence goes on from SKRC01000148.1 coordinate 3,789, forward strand.
GCGCTCTGAGCTCACAACGATTATAACTTCACCTTGCTGAGAGAAAAGTTTCCTGGTGGAAAATGCGGGCTAATTACTCTGAGTGAAAAGTTTTATTCTGCCTGGCATATTCCTGTAAAAGATCGGCGGGAGCGAATCGCCGGCCGTAATCATTTTCAAGTTCCTGCATGAAATCGAGAATTTCATCAGCTCCTTCGCGGTCGATATACCTGAAAGGCCCACCTAGAAATGGCGGAAAACCGAGGCCAAAAATGGCGCCGATATCACCGTCAGTCGGACTCATAAGTATACCTTCCTGCAGGCAATAGACCGCTTCGTTGATCATCATCATGGCAATACGGAACTGAATATCTTCATCATCCATCCGGTCCCGGTCTTGTCCGCCGAAAAATTGATAGATATCGGTGTTCACCTCTTTTTTCTTGCCGTTATACCGATAAAACCCTTTTTGGTTTTTCCGGCCTTTATAGCCGGCATTGACCAATTCCGTTGCTTTTTGACTGGTTTTGCCACCCCTGGCTTTAAAGATGTCGCTGAGAACTCCGGCGACATGAGCTCCCACATCAATGCCGACTTCGTCCAGGTTCGCAAACGGGCCGACCGGGAATCCGAAATCTTTCATCGCCCTGTCGATTTGCGCAATATCAGCTCCCTCTTCCAATAGCAGCAAGGCTTCATTCATAAAGGGGGCAATAATCCTGGTGGTATAGAATCCCGGCCCGTCGTTTACTACAATAATGGTTTTTCCCTGTTTCAAACCTGCTTCATATGCCGTAGCCGTAACCCAATCCGGGGTCCGGTCTGTTTTGATGATCTCCAGCAATGGCATCTTCTGGACCGGCGAGAAATAGTGCATGCCGATGATGTTTTCAGGTCTATTGGCATTAGCCGCAATATCCTTGATCGGCAGGGATGAAGTATTCGACGCAAAAATACATTGATCATTCGTTGCAGCTTCCACCTCTGCAACGATCTTTCTTTTCAAGTCGAGGTCCTCAAAGACCGCTTCGATAACCAGGTCCATAGTTTTGAAACTCTCATAGGTTTCCGTGGGGTGGATCAGGCTCAACTTTTCATCCCTTTCAAATGGAGTGATAATTTTTTTATCGACATCTTTCTGAAGGTTTTCATAAATCGTTTTTTTGCCCCCGGTGGCCCGCTCAAGTTTCTGATCTTTCAGCCAGACATGATAGCCATTTTCAATGCTGACCTGCGCGATTCCGGATCCCATCAAACCCGCGCCCAATACACCGATATTTTTGATTTGTTTAGCTTTCTCCTTACCGGGATTCTTTTTGGTTTTGTTCATCTCAAAAAAGAGCTGAACCAGGGCTTTGGACTCCGGTGTGACCCCCATCTGCCCGAAAATTTTTGATTCGTTTCTTAACCCGCTTTTCAGGCCTTCTTTAAAGCCATACCTGACGCTTTCAATAATCTGAGGGGGTGCCGGGTAATTTCCCCTGGTTTGGGCAGCTGTCTTCTTGTGTGCCTGGGAGAAGATGATCAGCCGGCCCAGCCCGTTGTTTTCAAGGATTCTTTCAAAAAAACCGCGCCTGTCCTTTCTTTCCACTTTCCTGTTGGCATATTTCTGTACGGCCCGGATACCGGCCTGTTTCAGTTTGTTCCGGTTGACAACTTCATCGGCAAAACCGGTTTTTGCGGCCTGCCGGCTGTACATATTTTTTCCGGTAAGCAGATAAGGCAGAGACTTCTGAATGCCAATGAGCCGGGGCAGGCGCTGTGTCCCGCCCATGCCGGGAATCAGGCCCAATTTAACTTCTGAAAGGGCGATTTTAGTCTCATTGCTGTCGGAAATGATTCGGTAGTGGCAGGCTAGAGCCAGTTCCGTTCCGCCCCCCATACAAGACCCGTGTATGCAAGCGACAATCGGTTTGGGAAAATTTTCGATTTCAAGCAGCACTTCCTGACCAACACAGCTCATTTCTTCCAATTCCTCTGCGGTTGCCCTGGCTTTTAACATGTCAAGATCCGCCCCGGCTATAAAATTATTCTCTTTGCCGCTTATTATAATGGCTCCACGGAGGCTGTTGTCGGACCGTAGCTCATCAAGGAAATCCGTTACCTGGTCGATGAGCTTTTCATTGAGTTTATTCACTTTTTCATCAGGATCGTTCAGGGTAACGACAGCTACATTTCCTTCTTTTTCCACTTTTAAAATCGACATAATTTTTTATTTGTGTTAGATTCTACGGTTAGAATAAAGAATTCAACCGACATTCCTGTTTGGCAGCGGATGCTGATCTGTTACTATGTTAGCGAAACCATGATTACTTAAAAGCAATCATGGGAATTCACATGCCTCAGGACCGCTCATCCGGCAAATACAATTATACTCTTTCCATAACAATGGCATGACCCAGTCCTCCTGCGGCGCAGGCTGCAACCAAGGCAAATTGGCCGTCTTCCTTCTCAAGCCGGTTTGCAGCCGTGGTCACCAGGCGTGTTCCGGTAGCCCCGAATGGGTGGCCGAGGGAAAGCGAGCCGCCCCAGCTGTTGAATTTATCCATCGGAATCTCACCAACCCTGCTGCTTCGGTTCAGCCTTTCCCGTGCAAATTCATCGCTCTCGAGGGCTTTTAAAACGGTCAGTATCTGGCCGGCAAATGCTTCATGAAACTCAAACACATCGATATCCCCGAGTGTCAGTCTCATCTGATCCAGGACAACGGGAACGGCCATGGCCGGGCCGATCAGCAGTTCATCTGCCGGCTGCTGTGCAACATAGGTGTAAGAACGAAAAACAGCCTTCGGTTTAATGCCGTGTTCCTCTGCCGTTTGCCTGTCCATGATGAGGGCGGCAGAGGCGCCGTCGGTCAGTGCGGAAGAATTTCCCGCTGTAACGGTCCCATATTTTTTTTCAAACGCCGGTTTCAGTGCGGCCAGTTTTTCAAGGGTGGTATCGGCCCTGAATGTATTATCCACGGTGACCAGCTCAAACCGGGGCGGGACGGCTGCAGGAAACAGTTCCCCGCTCAATAATCCTTTTTCGGTTGCTTCGGCCGCTTTTTGATGAGATTGCAATGCATAGCGATCCTGTTCCTCCCGGGTGATCCCGTATTTGGCCGCCATCTTGTCGCAGCTTGCCCCCATGGTTTCCCCGGTTGAGTATTCCGATATAGACGGGATATCCGGCATCAGGTCTGAAGGCCTCAGTCCTTTGAAGAATTTCAGGAAATCAGTCGGCGATTTATATTTTCTGGTTTCAAGCAGTTTTTGTCTGAACTTTTTTCTGAACCGGATGGGGATATCCGACATGGTTTCTACTCCGCCTGCAATAACTACCCGGTTTTGTCCGGTTCGAATTTTTTCGATAGCCGAGGTCACTGCTGCATTGGACGATATGCATGCCATAGTAGTGGTAAATGCAGGTACGTTCTTCGGAATGCCGGCAGCCAGGGAGGCTTCCCGGGCGATATTGCTGGTATTGACGTCCTGTATAACCGTTCCCATCAACACAAGATCGACCAGTTCGGTCTGGATGCCGCTTCGGGTAATCAGGCCTTCCAGGGCCAACCGGGCCAAGTCAAAAGCCGAGAGGTCTTTGTAGGCGGTCAGTGACCGTTGAAAGGGAATGCGGCCTCCATAAGCCAGGATAGCTTCGTGTGTTGAATTGTTGGAAATAATCATTTTCAGGTTACTTTTTCTGCCAGGGTAGCTGTATCGCTCAATTTCGCAAGTAAGTTAACACTGTTAACTATATTATCAATTTTCGGGAAGAAATAATTTCAGGAAATTGCCAAAGCGACTTGTGTCAAGACATTATGAGCCTGTTTTGTGGCTTTGGAATCAACCGTCATCAATCATTATAAAAATCCTCAACAAAATCCGGCAGCCGCTCATCTCTCAGAATCGATTCGCCATGGTATAGGACCCGATTATTGCCGTCAAGAAATATGGTATGGGGTGTATTCGTAATGCCCAGAACCTGGATTTGCGGATTGGTGATGTTTTCAAAGCCGGCTTTCCATGAATGGTGGCGATGCTGATGAAATCGTTTTACCCGGTTTCGATCTTCGTCAAGGGCAACCGGAATGATCTCAATACCACGGTCTGAGAATCTCTCTTTCAATTTTTCCAGTATATCGAATTGTTCCTTAAAATCCGGATCATCTGATGACCAGAAATAGAGGATCGACAAAGAACTGCTGATATCTGCCGGCCGCAGTGAGTCGGCTTCAGGCTCCAATGGGCCATAGGCAAGATCCGGAAAGTACCGGCCGATATGAACCACCGACTCCGGCGCAAACCCTTCCCTGTAGGAGTAGTTAATCCGCTTGCTTTGAGGGTAACTCCTTACAAGCTCAAAATGGGCTTCATACCACTCCTCGTCCTCCCCGCGATTGTAATGAAAGTTGAGCAGGCTGCGGATGCTTTCGCCGGCAGATGACCGGTTCAGATTCCAATTAATATGCTTACAAGGGTAAAGTAGAGGGTCAGGCCTACAAAATCCTTGATAGTGGTAATGAACGGGTCGGCTCCCGGCGCGTGATCCCATCCCATTTTCAGCAGCAGGTAAGGGATGAAAAAGCCCAGGAATGATGCCAGCGGCCGGTCAATAGTTTTCGTTAAAATCCAATGATGGGATGGGTCGTCCATTTATGTATCGTTGCGTTGTTGTGTTATCAGAGCGTATCTGGCGTAAATGCAATTCCGATGTTAAAACCGGGAGCTGTTTCCTGTCGCCGGAAACCTTCACCATAGGTGATATCCATTTCGAGCAGATCCGGGACAAGTGAAATTCTGATTCCTCCCTGGTAAAACGGATCGGAAAAATTTGCGGCTGCCACTTCTGCGAGCAGTGCAAAGCGGTCTGTCAGGCCAAAATCACCTCTCAGGCCGGTTATCAGTTCATACTCCCATTCATCCTCCTGTATGGCCTCAAAGCCTGCATTGATATGAAGGACGGAGGTATCATCCAAAATCATCCGGCTGTACGGTACGTAAGCGAACACTTCCTCCACGTTTGCGTTAAAATCGAATAGCATTCCCGTTACAATTCCAATAGCGGATCCTCTCTCGTCCAGGTCAGCCGGAATATATTTGGCCTCCAGTATCCAGTTGGCCGGGTCAAAGTCATCGCGGGAATCAAAACCGATACCGGTTCCAAGCTCGAGGCCTTTTACCGGGCTGATGGCCGTTAAAAACCAGGATTCTCTGGATCCATACCAGGTTTCAATCTGGAATGAGCGTTCAGTGGTGACGGCTGCATCATCCACAAACATTTGCTGAGCATCCGCTTTCTGCTGCAAAATGGCCAGGCTGAAGATCAAACATATCGTTGCAGCTTTTAAGATGAGTATCTTGTCTGATTTTTTGAATGGCATGTTTTTACCTTGAATTTTACGGTTCATGACACTAGCCTCTGAGTAACATTTTAAGATTCGACATCAATTTAAATGATTGATATTGGGGAACTTAGTGTGTTTAATATCCGGTTAGTTTCATGCACATAACACATTCTATGCCTGTCATGTTCAATTTGTATAGCTTATTTAAATACATGCCGGAGAAGGGCTGCCGGCAGATCATCTATTCAGGGAAGAACAGTTCACTTTTGGCCAAACCCGCATTCGGGGCACTCGAAGCAGAGATTATGTAACTACTACCGGGTTCGACCATGTTTGTTGAATTATGTACTGTTTCTGCTTTTTCCAAAGCGATGAAAGATTATGGAAGTTTTTTTTAATTCCAAAGGTTTTTTGAAAGATGATCAAATCCGTATTCTTCACGAATCGCCGCAATATTTTCTGATATCCCGGCTCTTTTCATGGCAAAAAAGGTAATGTCATCATTTTGGGGGGTGCCGTTTAGCCACATACCGGCAAACTGATTCAGGTTTTGAATAAGCTTATCCGGCGGAAGTGTGCCCGACTTTAAAAGAATTTCACCGACCTTCTCATATCCAATCATTTCACCGTTTGAACCGCACAACTCGGCAAATCCATCCGTCATCAGTAAAACCGTGTCACCGGGTTCCAATGTAAATTCGCTTTTCTGATAGGGATAGTTAACACTGCTGCCCAACGGAAAGCCTTTGAGGGAGATCTCTTCTACACAGCCTGATTTCTGTCTGTAAACCAGTGCAGGAGGCATTCCGGCTCCGACAAATTCAAGTGTATCGTTATGAAGCCTTCCGATTGCAAAAGCCAGGAAGATTTTCCTGAATCCCATCAGGCTGATCGACCGTGATGCCCGCTTCAGGAATTCGGTTAGTTCTGTTTTGCCGGCATGTTCGGAGAAGAGCAGTTTTATGGCGGTCACCATCACACTCGCCTGGAGGCCATGGCCGGTGGCATCCCCGATGGCAAAGGTAACGGCTCCATCCTCACCGATTACATAATCGTAGTAATCGCCTCCCACTTCAGAGGCAGGATTCATGGAGAAAGAGAACTGGTAATTTGTTATATGCGGCGATGCCTGGGGAAGCATGCTGAGCTGAATGTCACGAGCGGCATCCAGCTCATCCGATTTTCTGTTGTATTCGGTTTCAAGAAGCCGGGTTTTTTCAACCAGGTTTCGTTCTTTCCAGAATACCGATTTCATGTAATATTCCAGCCAGTAACTGGCAAACATCCCCAGTATATTGGCCGATACCAGGAAAAACATGTTGTTCAGATAGATATACAAAGGCGTGGTTTCCAGAAGCAGTGTAGCAACGGCATAAAACCATATGACCGCCCATGTGGTAAATGTGGCATAGATAAACCTCAGGCGGAGAAGGTTGTGAGCATAAATAATGGCCAGGATCAGTGCCGCATAGTAGAGATACCCGCCCGTTGATTCCGAAAGCAGGATCATGCCAATGATACCGGTACTGGCAAAAAGTACCACCATACACATAAGGAACTGGAAATGTTTAAATCCCCAGGCGGTATAGGTTAGGTAAAGTATTCCTAAAAAAAATAGAATGGAAATGACACGGATTACAGTAATTTTCCACACCATGGACGGCATGATTAGTGGATCCAGTAATGCAAATACGATATACAGCAAAATGGCAAGCACCATCGATACCCTGACAAACGTGAGCGACCGGGAAGTGGCATACCGTTCGAATGACTCCCGGATGCTATGATCACCAAAAGATAAAGTGAACTTGTTGACCGGTGGATGGTTCAGGTCATGATCTGATATTACTGATTCGGATTTTGAAACTGAATTGATGATCGGTATTGATTTCATGGTTGCTGCTCAGCGACAAGTTTAATGGGTATCTTTACGTTCCGGCTGAAAAAAAGTTTGGGCAACAACAAAAAAAGATGGTGCTTCCGGTTTGGCTTTCCGGAAGCACCCTTATCTGTCTGATTATGCCGCGATTTCGGCAACTCTTTCGAGATTAACATGAACCGGCACCGGTTCAGAGATGGTATTGAAGACCGGCGACCTCATCTGGGCCAGCTTCACCAGTTCCTGAAGTTTCTCCATGGGAGCTTCGGAACGGATGTGAAACGTAACCCGGATGTTTTGAAAACCGGGACGCACTTCTTTGGAGATTCCAAGCAGACCCTGAACGTCCAGGTCGCCCTCAAGTGTATAGTCGATGGAATCCACTTTAACACCCTGTGCTGCTGCATAGTAGACAAACGTGGTGCTCAGGCAGCCGGCAAGTCCATGAAGAATAAATTCAACAGGGTTTGGTCCGTTATCATCACCCAAAAGGATATCGGGTTCATCGCCGTGGAGGGTAAAGGCAGTTTTATGAGAATCTTCCTTGCCAGCTCCGTAAAAGCTGCTGATGGTTGAGGTATAGTGGCCTCCGTTCACCCACTTGCTTTTTGCTCTGAATTCAAACTTTCCGAGTTCAGGCTGCGCAGTTACGGCTTCGATGGTTCCCATTAACCGATCTACATTTACACCATTCATAATTGTTTGTTCTTTCATTTGATTTACCTCTGACGGGTTTTGTTTTTTGATTTTGTTTAAAGGCCGGAATGTTTCTCCTGCCTGTTTGTACTATGTCAGAGATCGTGCCAAAATGGATGGATGACTTGTAACATATTGTTAATATTAACTTAAGTAGAATTCAGAGGTTGCCCTTAAGATCACGAGATTTCGCGATTCACGAAATTTCGTAACCGGATTTCGCAAATATTATACCGGTACCTGGATATCCAGTGCCTTCATCCGTGAAGCAAAAGTTGTTGGTGGGATCCCGATCAGGGCTGCAGCACCGTTTTTGCCTGATACTTTCCCACCGGTATGCCTAAGGGCACGAATCAGGTTTGTGCGTTCCAACTCTTTCATCTCATCTGCGGTGTAAACCCTGTCGAGGTTACCCGAATTTTGGCCGGTATCCGAATACTCAGCAGGCAGCGGTCCCCGGATCATATGTGCCAGGTTTAAATCTCCGTCACTGGATGTGATTACCGCCCGTTCAATTACATTTTGAAGCTCCCTGATATTTCCCGGCCATGGATAGTTTTTGAGCTGATGAATATCAGAGGGCGAAGGGGCATTTACTCTTCTTCCGGTTTGTTGTGAAAATTTATTGATGAAAAATTCAGCCAGAAGAATCACATCATCATTCCTTTTTCTCAATGGAGGAACCGCAATCGGGAATACATGAAGCCTGTAAAAAAGGTCTTCCCGAAATGTACCCTCCTTTACCATTTCTGCAAGATCCCGGTTTGTGGCCGCAACAACACGAACGTTTACCTGCACCGGGTTTGAACTTCCCACAGGCTCAAATTCACCTTCCTGCAATACCCGCAGAAGTTTGGGCTGCAGTCCGGAAGGCAGTTCCCCGATTTCATCCAGAAAAATGGTGCCGCCGTCTGCCATCTTAAATCTTCCTTTTCTCTTATCCGTGGCACCGGTAAATGCCCCTTTTTCATGGCCGAAGAATTCACTTTCGATTAAAGATTCGGGGATCGCTGCACAGTTTACTTTGATCAAGGGCCCGGTGCTTCTTCGGCTGTTTTTATGAATTGCACGCGCAATCAGCTCTTTGCCGGTACCCGTTTCACCGGTTATCAAAACGGTGGCATCGGTTTCCGCAACCCGTTGCACATCATCCAGTACACGTTTGACGGCACGGCTCGCTCCGATAATTTCATCAAACCGCTGAATATCCCTGATCTCCTGTTTGAGGATCTCTTTCTCAGCCTTCAGAATATCGATCCGTTTTTCGGCTTCTATCCTGTCGCTGACATTGCGCAGAACCAAATTGAAATAGGTTTTGCGATTGTTTTCATAGCAGGAGAGAGTAGCCTCGCTCTGAAATTCTTTACCTTGTGAATTTACCGCCTTGAATCCACCCGGAACCCAGAGGAAGCGGTTACCTTTTTCACGGTTCTGAAGTCCGGATAAAAGATTTTTCAGCTTTACTGCAGAATTGGGAACCAGGAATCGTTCAAAAGATTGAGCATATATTTTATCCGGATCACCCTCTTCAAAAAGTTTAACAGCAGCCCTGTTTGCCTGGATAATGGTAAGATTGCTATCTATTTCAATAATGGCATCCATCACGCTGTCAACCAGGCGGCTTAGCTGATTTTCCCTTTCCCGCAGCTGATGCTCCGTTTTGATCCTGCGCATTTCGGATGAAGCCCGGTCGGCAAAAATCCGAAAAAGAGCCATGTTTTTGGCCTGTTCAGGCATTGGCCGGGTATCCTGAACGGCAAGGTGACCCAAAAGCGTACCATCCGGGTCGAGAATTGGAGCCCCGAGATAGCTCACCGCTTCAAAAGGTTCGAGGTCCGGGTCGTCAGGAAAGAGGCCGATCACATTATCCGGTACATGGAACAGTCCGCGACGCTCCAGAACCTGCTCACATGGTGTTCCTGAAATGTCGTATTCGTATTCCTCCACAAAGTGATCGTCCATCCAGAAAGAGATCGCCTTCAGCCGGTTGAGGTCAGGGTCGAACTCGGTAATCCAGGCACCTTTGGTATTCAGCGTTTTAGCCAGGGTTTTAACAAGGGCACGAAAAAACATTTCACCGGTATGCGATACCGTACCTTCCAGAATACTCTTAAGGGCAGAAAATTCATCAGCCAGAGATGGATGGTTCTTTTTATGGTGTGTCATCGATCATTATCTATCGGTTATATATGATCGTCAAGGTTATTTTAACACGGCTATACGAACGGAATGTATGATTTGTTTTAGTAAAAATTTACTGAGTGATCAGAATATTTGTAGTGTTTTACGGAGATCAAAAATTTTTTTTCAAAAGCGTTTTATCTAGCCTGGAAAGAGAGTACAGAAAGCATAGCGAACTTCGGAAGCAAAGCTTAAACCTTTTGTGATGGGGCAAATTAGAACGGTTACAAATGGTAGTATTCCAAAAAAATATGGACAACATATGACAAAGCTCATTTTTAAAATTGCATAACGGTTTGGTGTTTCTGCTGCCGGGCAATCAACTTAGAATTTCAGCAAGAAAACTGAACCGGCAGGAATCACATTGTCGGCCGCTCAATTCAGATTATGCGAATCATTTAAATTCAATAAAAGCTTAATATCGTTTGTTTAAACTTAACTAATCGATATGACTGGCAAAAACTTAAACTACTGGAAATCACTTGTGTGGAGTTTTGAATAAGTATAGCACAAATACAAGGTCGTGATCGGCGGTGACTGAATGAGGAAGATCAGCCTTCATGCTTACCAACTGTCCTTTCGTAAGTTTAACATCACTTCCATTGGCTTGTAATTTGCCAGATCCTTCCAGTACTTGAATCATACAAGCAAATTTGGATGTATGCTCACTCAGTTCTTCCCCCGCGGCAAGTTGCATCAAAACCACACTGCTATGTTCGTTTTTCATCAAAGTCTGACTGAAAATACCCCGCTCTGGTAGTTCCTCAACGAGTTTATCAAAGAAGTTAATCGTTTCAACTTTATTATCTGGCATAGTCTAATAAATAATGCTCCATCTACTATTACTATAGAGATGTATGTGTTTAGAATTTATCTGTATCTACAAGTAAAAAATGGAAATTATTTCAAATTTCCTCTACGGATTTGCTCAAAAACAGATCATACGATAAAGGTGAACAAATCAGAGACCCATGAATGATAGAGAATTTCAAGAAGAGATATGGAAATTTGTCACTGGCAGACTGACAGAAAAAGAAGCAGATCAACTATTTGTTAAAATACTAAAAGCGCCGGAATGGATGGATTACCTGGGTAAAATCAAATCATGCAAACAAACTTGCACTTCCCTTTATATCTCCTTTAACAAACTTAAGGGTAAAGCTGTTAAATTCTTCGGTTGTGGAATAGTCATACTCCGCTTCCAGCTGCTGGGAAAGAACAGCTATAATTTGCAGGCCAAGCGAGCCACTCTTAATCTCTTTTATATTTCCTTTAAATCCGGTTCCATTATCTTTGATTGATAATTTTAGTTTATCATCCTTCACACGAAGCGATATGTGAATCATGCCATGTTTCTTGCCGCTAAAGGCATGTTTCAAAATATTTGTAATGACCTCATTGATGATTAACGAGCAGGGGATTGCTTGATTTACATTCAACTCAACCTGGTCGCACGCAAATGTAACTTGTGTGATTGTATTGACTTGAAACGTATTCACAATTTCTGTCGCTAATTGCCGGATATTTTCAGTAAAATCCAAACGTGAGAAGGTTTTTGACTGATACATTTGTTCATGAATATCTGCAATGGCCCTGATACGTGAAACACTGTCGGATAAACTGTCGAAAACCTTCTGATTTTCCACATCCATGTACTGAAGCTGCAACATGGCTGAAATAACCGCCAGATTATTTTTGACCCGGTGGTGAATCTCTGCAAGCAGCGTCTCTTTCTCTTTGAGCGAATTCTTTATTTCTTCCTGGCGAAGATACCGTTCCGTTACATCGCGCGAATTGGCGACATAACCGCCAACAGCCGGATCATTCCCGGTTGATTCCACCCGTCCTGACACTTCACCCATGGCCACTATAGGGATGGGCAGCCGGTTTACTACATTCGGAATCACCTGTATTTTATATACATCCGATTCGATTCGCCAAAGCGGATTATCAAGATTTCCGGCATCGATTCGAACCGTATACTCCTCGTAAGTCACCAGGTTTTTGATGATGGCACCGTCCCTGTAGACCGGCTGTTTGATGCCATTGGTATAGATATCAACCTTCATCTGTTCTCCTGCTGAATCTAAAACAGATCTCTCATCATCACTACCGACGACCAGGTATGGCTCAAGGTGCAGGGAAGCCTTGCCGACCCAGCTGCAATTATCAGTATGCAGGGTTCGATTCTTTGTGTCAAATGCAACCGTTCCCGAGGCGGTATGGCTGAAAGTTGGATTGCCACGGTCCGATACTGTTGTTCGGGAGCTATACCTGGCAGTAGAAAAGCCTTTCGATCTTCCATAGTTATTAACCTGTACAGGTTGCAGTTTAGATTTTGGATTATTCGCCAGGAACCGCTGATTCAGCCACAATGCGGTAGGATCCGGGGGTTGCTTCCGTGCATAAATCAATCAGCTTCCGGATTCCCTGCTGCGCCTCCGGATTATTTCGCATGGCTTCGACTGCTTCCATACTATTCCACGGGCCGAACGAATAGAAGAGGGCAGGGTCTGATGTGCTCTGAATCAGAATCCCTTTTCCCGGAGGATCGGGCAGGGCTCCGAAGACTTCGCCAAGCTCCTTCCAGGCCTCGATAAATTCCTGTTGTTTTCCTTCTTTCACATTCCAAGCCCCGAGTGTGTAGATCTGCTCTTCCATGTTCATATTCTCCGAAGTTGAATTTGACCTTGTGCAGCTCAAGCTGATCTGAACAAACAGGGCTGACAGCAAGATCAGGGTTGTTGTTTTCATGAGAGGGTTTGTTTGAGTTGTATTAAATGCCTTAATATAGTCACGTTTTATTCCTCACAACAAGGTTCAATCCCCAGCGCCCGGTAGATCGCCGCCGGGTCGTAGACCCTGCCGTCC
>SKRC01000186.1 GCA_007118695.1 Balneolaceae bacterium
GATCGGAAGACATTAACCACCGCCATGGAGAATCTGGATAAAGAGCAGAAACAATATTTCAGAAACAAATAAATTTCAATAGTTGAATGAAACTCTATGCATTTCGAATCAAAAAGGGTTATTGTCTGTTATCAATTTTTCCCTTTGCTGTAAAGAAAAAGCAACACAGCCAAAATAAGAAGGCTGTACTCCACTCCGCCGCTGCCATGCCCCACAACAAACCAACCTTGTGGGATATGTATTAGCACCATTCCGCCAAGAATCACAACAGCATGAAAAATCACGCAATATTTCACCTTATAGCCAGCCGCCAGCAGAGTTCCGAAAACCAACTCTCCTATCGTAATCAGCCAGGCAAGATAAAAGCCAATCATAAATCCCTTTCCATCGAGAAAACTCCCGAAATCAGCGACTGAACCATAGTATATGCGGGCAGCACCATGCGATACAAAGATAATTCCCATTACAACTCTTAAAATCAGTGCCGAAAACATAGATGACAATAATTGAAGTTTCATAATTCAATTTATTTTGTAGTGAGTTCGGTTAATGTATTATATAACAATATCTTACCACATAATACCCATTCTGAATAAAAGTATATATCTGTATTGGAAGCGGGTGAAACACGCTGAGTAACTTTACGATAGAGAGTATGGGCATGCATGTGGTGTAATAGATCCATTTGGAAATACTTGCTGGATTACTACACAATACCAATAATGGTATACTCTTCTTAAACCTTAGAGGTATTAAATTTATTTGCGTAACCAAAAAGTTACACATATATTTGTAACCAATTAGTTACATATATATTCGAAATTTATGCTTCAGGATGTTTTCAACGCCATTTCCGATCCCACACGCCGGGAGATCATCGATCTTTTAGCAGGACAATCATTGCCGGTGAACGAAGTAGCCGAACGATTTGATATGAGCCGTCCTGCTGTATCAAAGCACATTATAATCCTGAATGAGTGCGGATTTGTATTGATCCGAAAAGAAGGGCGCAAACGATACTGCCGCGCCGATACACGAAAGCTGATGGAAGTGATTGAATGGGCGCAGCGTTACCGCAAATTCTGGGATGAGCGGCTGGAAACACTTGAAACCCTTTTAACAGAAGAAGATAAAAATCCTAAATAATTAAAATCTAAAGATCCGAAATGTCTTTGGAAGACATTGCGGATCTTCTAAATAAACAGCTATGGAACCAGATATCAACAAAAAACTTGGCATCTTCCCCGAACCCGCAACTATCCGGTTTGAACGACTGCTTCCCGGACCCATTGAACGCATCTGGGATTATCTCACAAAATCGGAATTAAAAGCGAAATGGCTCTCTGCTGGTGATGTAGAACCGAGCGTGGGAGGCAAAGTTGAATTTAAATTCAAACACAGTGACCTCTCCGAATCTAATGGTTTACCACAATATTATAGCAACCTCAAATTCATTATTAAAACCGGCGTTGTATCAATTTGTTTAGAGTGCTTACTTGTTTATACTCAACTTGGTCAATCCATAAATAACATTACCTCTCTGATATGAGTATACTTCGAATCATATTCGCGATTATTCTTCCCCCATTGGGCGTTTTCTTAACCATCGGCATTAAGCCGCATTTCTGGCTCAATATCCTGCTAACCATCCTGGGCTTCCTGCCGGGTATCATTCATGCCGTCTGGGTTATCGCCAAGAATGACTAAGCAAATACCTGCACATGTACTTTTTAGACTAAAACTTCTTGCCTGTAGAGTGCCAAAATAAAGGCTCCGTAAAAGGAACCTTTGAACTGATTCCACAAAAAAGCGGCAAGTACTTTTAAAGCTTTCTCACATTCATTTGGATGATGACCCAGCCGTTCTCATCAGTGTTGGTGCCGGATGGCATACACATCTCGGAATCTTAATATCCCACCTTGAAGGCAGCTTTCCGCCCGGATTCTGGAAGGTGCACAACCGGATGGAAACAGATTACCAGAATTTAATACCCACCTGATAATTAACCATCCTGATATTAACCGGGCTGTCCCCTTTTTTGCGAAATATTCAGCAACTTTATCATTTATTCATCGGGGAAATATTTTTGGACTTTCCGGTCAGGATTGCAAACAAAGACAATACTCCAAACAGAATGTACTGCAAAAAGTATGGCACCCTTCCATCCCTGTTCTCTTTTCGTGCCAGAAACATAAGGTGTCCTCCTTCCAGTAATGGAATATCCTTCCAACTCCCACCGTTACGAATTGCCGACTCTACGGCTTCCGTCATAAACCACTGGAAGTTCAAAGCCGGTTCCACCACGATGCGGTTCACCAGCGGCTCTGTTGAACTCCCGTTTGTAAATGAATGTACTACACCCGCATGTACCTCAATCGTTTCACCTGCGCTGAGTATTCGTTCTTCCCCATCTACCCGGGCAATCATTTTCCCGGAAATCACGTGAAATGTTTCTTTTTGAATCATATGCACATGAGGCTCAGGGCCTATGGCTCCCGGCGGTATTACATTCTCAAACTCAAGGCTCGGAGAATCAGGGTCCGGGTCTCCGAAAAAAGTATAACGCTTTCCTTCTTTCTCCAGGTCTAACACGATTTTTTTCATAATTAATAAATTTACCGGGTTTACATTGAATGAGTCTTACAATTTATCATAAATGATTAGTGAGGAATCATGCATTCATAACCGGAATGCCTCAATCATTTATTTAAACAACCTATTATCATGTCAACTATAACCTGACAGGTTTTCTACCGACATTTTAAACCTGACTTTATACTATTCTTCTTTCTGTAAAACTCTTTTGAGAAAAAGTCCGGAAGCGTTCATTCCGGACTACTCCTTAATTTTAACCTGCACCGGTTATTCATCATCGGCAAATTCGCAGGATACATTCGGGTTCCAGTCAGAATACATGCCCGTTGGATTATCCTTTTCGGTCCAAACATGCAGTGCCCAGATTTCCTGTACAGGGTTTTGGTGATAATGCTGTCCGAGTGTCATTGGCGGGTCTGAATCGGCAGAATGGATCGCAAACGGGATAATATATTCAACCCCGATAAATTCGAGGCTTCCATCCTCAAGCGGTTCATACAACAAAACCTGCGGCTCAAGATAGTTTGTACGCCCGTCCATAAAATCCATCCTTCCAACATGATACCCCATTCCTCCCAGCTCGGGATGTTCCACACAAGAGGATATAAAGGTATCCCAGCCATCGGCCAGGGCATTGTCGATATTATGGTAGGGTTCGGTTACCGCTCTGACCTCATTAAGCGACACATCCACTTCGTACTGGCAGGAAACGTTTGGATTCCAGTCATTGAACATCCCCCTGGGATTCTCTCTCTCCGTCCAGACATGAAGTGCCCAGATACCCAATTCATGGTTTTTGTGGTAATGCTCTCCGAAGAGCTCTGGCGGATCGGCATCAGCCGGAAGAATGTCGAACGGAATAATGTATTCAACACCCACAAAGCTGAGCCCTCCACCCTCCAGCGGCTCATACAGCAGGATCTGCGGCTCAAGATGATTGATACGGCCGTCTACAAATTCCATACGTCCATAATGGTATCCCATCCCGCCGTCTGATGGATGTTCCACACAAGGCGATATCGCCACACTCCATCCGGCATTCTTGGCGTTTTCAATATTACTGTAAGCCTGCGTTGCGGCTCGTACTTCCGAGATAATTGAATCAATATCGAAACGATCTGCCGAAGTTGAATTGGAACAGGCAACTGCAAATAGTGCTGCCGTAAACAGAAGATATTTTGATGTATTGAGACTCGTTTTTCTTTTCATAGCATATCACTCTTAATACTTATTTTTTAATTTTAATTATTACTGAATTATTGTTTAGTGTATAAGTTCTGACTGTTTCTTTACTAGGAGGCTTTGCAATACCAGGCTTATTTTTTAAACGCGTCAGCGATTTTTGTTCTGGATCAAGGCCAGAGGATTTTGAAAATCCGATAATGTCCTGACAGCTATCAGGAGGCAATAAGACACTCATTTTTTAAACGCGAAGCGATTTTACAATGCCTCCTGCTGAAGGTTTGCCGGGCTGAAAAGCACTACCTGGTTATCAGCCGGCGTAATGGTTTGAAGATATTCATAGATAGCCCCCAGGTCCGTTTCATCCATTTCCGCATACATCGGCCAGGGCATTATTGTCTGGAACTGCCCCGGCTCAACCCTGCGCGGGATGTAAACATCTTTCGAAAATGCTTTAAAGCGGGCGATAAACTGCTCTTTGGTCCAGTTGCCAATTCCCGTTTCATGCGGTGTGATATTGGCAGAACGCACCACGCTTCCATCAGGCAATTCATATTCATTGCCACCTGCATACGGAGTTCCAACAAACTGTCCACGCTCCATCCGCGTGTGGCAATCGGTACAGGCAGCCGCTGTAATCAGATAACGACCATAACTCACCGGGTCACCTTTATCCGGCCTGGGTTGCATTTCGGGTTTCACCGGCATGGTGTTTATAAGCAGGTTGACTGGAAAATCAAGCTCCCTGGCGGGATGGCTGGTCTCAACCGGTTCCAGTGTTCTCAAGTATGCGATTACTGCATAGATATCTTCCTCATCGAGTTGTGAATAGTGCGGATAGGGCATCAGCGGAAACAAGGCAGTGCCATCCTTTGAAACTCCGGAAACGATCGCCCTGAATATTTCACCGTCTGTCCAGTCGCCCAGTGCAGCCTGCGTCAGGTTTGGTGTTAAAAACTCGCCAGGCAGTCCCATATCGCGGCCAAAGCGCTCTCCTCCTGAACCATGGCTCTCCGGGTTGGGCGGCCCGCCGAACAAACTGAAATCGCGCACCGCGTGGCAGTCCATGCACAGCATTACGTGGTTGGCCAGGTAACGGCCGTGTTCAATTCGCTCATCGGTAAGCTCAATTGTAATGTCAGGCGGAGGCCCCACATTGGGCAGAAGAAATTTAAGGTAAATGGTAAGCGCCAGGATGGTGAAAAGTAAAATTCCAACCACAATTGATATATATCTCATCAGTGTTACCGTTTTTTATTTCATATTGATCAGGGTACTGTGTTTTGGCTTCAGATAAATTCAATTAACACAGTGC
>SKRC01000306.1 GCA_007118695.1 Balneolaceae bacterium
GGGAGGGGCTCCATTGCGGATTTACGCTTGTAGTGAATCGTCGGCCATCAAAAAAGCGCCCCCCGGCGGCAGTCAGTACGGCGCGTAAACTCCGTCCTCTCGGTGTGTGATATTCTATTTCTGATTCGGGATAGCTGTATCGGCCGGCGGGTATAAAAACATCATCCGACAGGCTGAATTCCTGAAGAATATCTTCCTCAACCCATTGAAACCGGGCTGTTGCAAAATCTCCTCTTCTCCATGTAAACTCAACCGACGGACCAAACATCAATGTTTCAAGGCTGTGGTCGTCATTTCTCAGAAAAAGCGATCCGTTCAGGGAAGTTTGAACCCGCTGAATGGGCGCATCCGCCGGCTGCCAGCCGTACGAAATTCTGTCGCCAAAACTCATATAATTGTTCCTGAGCTGAAAACCCATACCGGGATCATAGCTTCTGCCGGAATAGTTGTAGCTCAGGTTATAGCTGAGGCCTGAAAATGTGCGGCGCTCCATCACCGAGCGGAATCGAAAGGTTTGATGATGAAAAAAAGAGGAGTCGAGGTCGCTGTCTGCCGTATTGGCCAGGTTGATGTTTAAAAAATCGTTGCCATGCAGTTTAAAAATGCCATCCAAACCAAACGCCGCATTGTAGCTGCCGTTTTCAGCGAACCGTCCGGTGATCATACCCCCGGCGTACGATTGAGGATTAAACACCTGCCTGCGAAAACGGACGGTGCTGAAATTCTCCGTGGGATTGCCGGAGGCTCGGGCGGTCTGCATGGAAAGCAGGCCCACATCCCAGCCGGAGGTCCGGGCAATCATCCTGACGCCAGCGATAATTCGAATCGGCTGACCGTCGTCGTTTAATCCTATCCTTCGGCTGTAAAACAGGCGGTTGTCCTCACCAAAGGAAAAATCAAAAATGGAAGCACGTTCAAGGAAAAACTGCCGCCGTTCCGGGAAAAAGAGGGAGAAGCGGGTCAGGTTCAGTTGTTCGTCGTCGGCCTCAACCTGGGCAAAATCGGTATTTACGGTAATGTCGAGTGTCGCATTGTTGGTTAATCCCATTTTCAGGTCCAATCCGGCATCGTAGGTAAAATCCCGGTCATGGCTGTAGCTGTTTGCGCCGGGGTCCAGGAATGCGGTTCTTTGCAATCCGCCCAGCAGATATGGGGTGAAATAAACCGGATTGCGATTTTCAATATTTTCAAAAACCACCGGTTGATATTGGGAGGGTTTTAAAAAACTCCAGAAACCCCAATTCGGCGGTATGGCGGGGAAGGTCTGCATACTGACGTCGAATGCATTGTAGCGGTAAATGGATATTCCCATTTCGACGCGCCCGTTGTTGCTTTCGAAACGCAGACTGCTGAAAGGGATGCGCATCTCGGTGGTCCATCCAAATTCGGTAATTACACTTTCGGCATCCCAAAACGTGTCCCACGACGTGCTGACTGGCTCGTTGCCTTGCGCATCATTAAAAACGGTGGCATCGAATCTTGAGCCGGTAGGGGTAACGACAAACCAGAGGGCATTTTCTTTATCGTTAAAAGTATCGAATGCCACGCTGACATGATCGATATTCATTTCCAGCGCATCCCTTTTATAGGTGGGAGCACTGATCATTTCCGGATCCATGAAACACCGGCAGCTTACGTAGAGATATTCCTCATCGTAGGCAACTCGTATTTCCGTTTCATTTCCAGACGGTTCACCAAAGACCGGCCAGTGTGATGTCAAGGGCAACGGATCAAGCGACAGCCAGGCGGTTTCGTCGATTTTCCCGTCCAGTGTTACACTTCCTGTTAATTTCGGAATTGTGAATGTGTCAGCGCTCTGTGCCTGTACGTTCATTGAAAATGAAAACAAGAAAAGACTGGCTGCGAGCAATTGCCTGGTTCCTGATCTGAATCCGATAGTTGAAATGGTTGTGTTCTTCATTGGTTTATTCCCCTGGTTTGGTTGAGTACTGAGTAGGTTGACAATCCCGGTCACAGGGATGCGATCATGATTGAAGCACTGGCTTCATGACCGGGCTGTCTGATTTCATCAATCGACTGTAAAATATCCGGCTATCGTTTCTGCAGCGTTTCACAACAGGCATCCCGGGAAATAAATCAGGGAAAAATCGTGATTATCGTTGCCTGAGCGTTCTATCGATAAAAAAATATCGCTGCGATTGATATGATGAATACACTAAGATGAGGATAGACCGGAGGCTGACCGATAAGCTATGTTGCCATCGTTTACAGATGAGGTTATCTTATGTGCTTATTCAGGGGTGAAGGTTATACTCCGACAATTTCTCCCTTCAAAGAGTCCAGAATAGTTAGCACTTCGTTCTTTTCTGCTTCTGCAACACCATTGGTGTCCATAGCCCAAATGGTATCTTCTGTGGCACTTTCCCATTCTTTTTCGGTAATATTCATACCTTTGTGTGAGGTCCGCATGTCCCTTCCGGTGTAGCTATGGGGGCCTCCAGTCCCCATCGAGAAAAATTCAAAAACCAACTGTTTGAGCTTCTTCATGTCAATATTTTGGAAATGATGTGCCAAAACGGGGTTGACGGTATGTTTGTCAAGTACATCATTGACAATTTTCCTGACACCTGTTTCGCCACCTAATCTTTCATAAAGCGTAGCCTTTTTAGTAGTTGCTGTTGTTCTTTCCATAGTATAGTGGGTTTCGAAGTGAATATTAATTATACATTTTCGGACCGTTTGGCAGCATGCTTTCTGTTGAAAAAAATTGAACATGAGGCTTGCTCCCTGGTTATAAAGCTAAGTTGCAACCCATATTTTTTCTACCCCAAATTATCCAAATAGTGTTGAATTTGTTTCATGAACTGATTACCTGCCATCGGAAAACACCCGTGAAGGAGTATGTCCGAAGTTTTTACGGAAGGCCTTGCTGAAATGAGACGGGTTGGAGTAGCCAACATCCAGGGCGACTTCCGCGACATTTCCTTTTTTGGACTTTAAAAGATACCAGGCTTTCTTCATCTTCACTTCCTGAATGAAATTGTTGGGAGATTTGCCAGTAAGGGCGATTATTTTACGGTAGAGCTGTGACCTGCTTTTACCAATCAATTTGCAGAGGCTGTTGACGTTAAAGGATTCGGTGGACAGGCCTTTTTCCGTGCATTCAACGAGTTGATTGATAAAATCCTCTTCTGGTATTGTCAATACTTTGTACCGGGGCGAGAAGTACTCAGCAGCCTCAACTTCCATGTCAATCAGATCTTTTAGATTTGCAGAAAGAACCACCTGGTTTGGTTCGGCAATCATACATAACCGCTTGGTATGGGTAAGAGCTGCCTCAAAAAACCCCCCTATCCTGGTCAGGGGTTCACCACAATTGAGAGCAAGCCTGAAGATATCATCCCAATCACTGTTTTCTCTTTGTCCTTTGTCCAGTTTAAGAAGATGGTCCTGTATATGCCGGGCACATCTAATGGCATTGATGGGTGAAATAAATACACCCACGAGTTTATCGTCCGATTCATGCTCAACGAATTGTCCATTGAAACGCGTAAACGTATCTACTACGAAAATTTTGGTCTTGATCAGATCCATCGGGAATTGATGTTCCGCGATGTTTGTGAGAACGGTAACCCCCCAAAGGTCGCAAACGAGTATAGTACGGCTGGCCGGATCTGCTTCGCCGTTTAGGGTCAGTGTCATATGGTGGTCATCTATGGGTAATCCTTCTCCCATAAACAATTTGAGAAAACCCGGTTCAACTTCCTGTATATTGCATGGGGTATTGCCATGAGATGTCAAATGACAAGCCACACAGGCCTCCGGATTGGGGCCCTCAATCAGGCAAAAGACCATGCCCGCTTTTTCATTGATCCAAAACTGAAGATATCGCACGCCATATTTTTCCTGGTTAGCGAGATCTGCCTTGTGAGCTTCCTTGACATCGTCTATTGTCAGGTCACCTTCCAACTGATGATAATCCATAAAAAGTGGCATATCCAATGAATTTCATGTGCGGATTCCTTAAAATATAAAATATATCTCGAAACCATTGCAATTGAAGGCAAGATGCCTTCGGATGTGAACGGAATTCCTGTGCAGGAGCAGGTAAGCCGGAAAAAATTGAAGGGGGTGCATGCACACAGTTAACAGACGTGTCATCGCAGGTCAGGCGAAAGCCGCAAAAAAGCCGGATTTAAAGGGTTTTAATGAATTTCCTTCCGAAATAACCATAGTATCTCTGGATGAATGAGTCATATACCGGTATGATCAAAAGAACATTACAAGAACAAATAGAAAAGAGATTATTCAATGGCAGGGCTATTCTGCTGACAGGGCCCAGGCGATCGGGAAAGACGACACTGATCAGAATATTGAACGGGTTAATTCTCTTGATGCTTCCGGATGATATTGGAATCTCACTTATTCAGTAAATTTCTGGCTTCTTTGTGAACTTGTTCTCCTGGAATAGGCGTAACCTTTCCTGATTTAATTTCTTCTTTTCTACAATGAACTTCATCAATCCAGGCTTGTTCAATATCCTCATCAGCGTGCTCATCAAGACTTTTGATAAGTCGTTTGGCCAGTTCTGCACGATGTTTTTCATCCAGTTTTAAAGCAGAATTTTCAATTTCTTTAAATTCAGTCATCATGGGATTTAGATTAGGTTCACTGAAATGTAACTATAAACGATTAAAACCGGAAGAAATTAGATGTTGTTTAAAGTGGGTATAACAACCGAATACGGAAGAGTTAAGGGCTATGCTTGGCTCTGCATCGATCATTTTTATTGACGAAGCTCAGCGTATTCCCGGCATCGGGTTAACATCTAAGATCATTACAGATTAATTTAATGATAAACAGCTAATTCTCAGCGGTTCTTCCGCATTCGAGTTAAGTGGAAATATGAATGAACCTCTAACCGGCCGAAAGTGGAGTTACGACCTTCTCCCGGTTAGTTGGGAGGAATGGGCAGTACCACACGGGCTACCTGAAAGCCGGGCAGGACCTCGAA
>SKRC01000300.1 GCA_007118695.1 Balneolaceae bacterium
GCAGATCTGATTCACGCAGCTCCAAAAGCTTCTGATTCAGCCTATACATAGATACGGAAATTTGAGGGTCAAACCTTGAAAGAAAGATGAAAGTGTTTTTATCCGGCAAATGCTTCATCAGAAATTCGATTCCGCGTATAACCTCTTGGTTTTCAATAAGGTGAAAATCATCAAGAACGATAAATACCTGTTCATCAATAGACGCAATCAGATCAAAGATGGTCTCCAGGACCAGCTGTATGTCGACCACACCGGGTGTTTTTAACAGTACATCCACCGAATCACTGTCTACCTTATAGCGGTTGCCCAATGATGCTGCCAGGTACCTGAAAAACCTATGCGGGTTATTGTCATGCTCGTCAAGAGAAAACCAGGCAGGTATAACATTCCTCTCCCTAAGCCACTGCACCATCAGGGTTGACTTTCCAAACCCGGCCCCTGCTGATATCATGACATGACTTCCTGATTCTGTAGCCGCTGATAATTTCTCAATTAGCCGTTCACGGCGTATCGCAAAATCCGGCGGGTCAGGAGGATATAGTTTGGTTTTGAGAAGCATTAAAAAAAATAGTGAAGCTGGATTAACCAGTAAATAACATTAATTCAGTATTCAAATTAATAATCATTGCTGAAGTTGTGAAGTAAGCCATTCAATTATCTTCATTCTAGTAGAATCAGAGTATTGCAATTCATCCCACTTACCACGATAGCAGAGTGGTGCCACCCGGAAACTGTGGTTTTGTCCTTCAGCGGTATAAGTTTCAATATAATAAGGTGGTCCATCAGGGAAAATTATCTCCAAATCTTCCATTGCCCATTTAGGATTTACCAATTCATCGTTCTCTGCAAACATAAACAAGAAAGGCTTTTTAATGGATTGAATATATCCATTTGCTTCAAAATCGCGAATTATTCTCAGTTGTTTCCAATTACCGGTCCAGCCCAGAAGTGAAATAACAAATAGGTCACGATTCACATTCCGGGTTGCCTTTCTCAAGGCAGCTTCATCACTCATGTTGTCATCACAAATAAATCGGCTGTGATATTCATCGATGATCTGCTTCCTCACCCCGTATGTTGGCCCGGCCATGCTAATTGCACCGGCAAATACACCGGGCCACTTAGCCACGGCAATTTGTGCAATCCAGCCGCCCTGGCTGTGGCCGACAAGGTAAATATGATTTTCGTCAATGAAATCAAGCCCGGCCACTTCCATGGCAATATTTTTAGCATCCTGGGCACGCTGTTCGAATGTTGTGTTATGCCACACTCCTTCCGAACTCTCCACACCGCGTTTATCAAAATAGACGATGGCAAACCCCCTGTCGAGAAGCTCCTGTTCAAAGTAATAATTCACAAAATTTCTATAGTCTGTAGAGTGTGAACTTGTGCCTCCGGAGCCAACGAGAAAGATGATTGTAGGATGCTTTCCATAATCACCCTGTGATTTTAAAAGCTCACCATTTAATTCATAGCCTTCACTTTGTACTGTAATGGTTATGCTGTCTGTTTCTGAAGCTTTTTCCGGAGAATACATTAACATGAATCCGGCAAGCAAAAATAATAATTTCATTTTTATTTATAGCTTTATAAACAATGAATTTACCTGATTCCAGTTCAATAAGATTTCAAAACCTCAAATCGCCTTAATCCTTACGTGTTATACATCAGAAAGTTACTTACCAATAGAATTTTATCACGTTCAATCATGTCAATATATATTTTTCATTTTTGGGGTGTTATCAAATAGTATATGTATAGCTTTTCAATCCACATTGTTCAGTGGACATGTGTCATTCATTGTGCCAATATTCTATTGATTGATTTTATTTGATTTAAGGCAGGTTGTTGAAATATACTGAAACCAAATCCCTTGATAGTTCGTAGAGAGCCTAACTGGAAATTAAACATAAAAAATGAAAAGCTCTCTATTTACAACATTAGTTTTCCTTTTATTCGGGAATATATACTTATCTTTTCAGCCAAATCCCGAATTTGATACCTACATCGAAAAACGAATGGCTGTTGAGCGCATTCCCGGCATCAGCATTGCACTCATCGACTCCGATGGATCTGTAACTTTCCATAATTACGGAACCAAGGGGCTCGACAGTGCAGAGCCGGTGAACGAGCACACCATTTTTGAATCGGGCTCCATCACAAAAACATTCTCATCCGGGCTTCTCCAAATACTGATGGATCAGTACAACTTCTCACCAGACACTCCGCTAAGGGAAATCTTTGGTGAAGACGTAACTATTCCTTCAAAAGATGGAATTGAAATTACCCTCGAGCATCTTGTGATGCACACCAGCGGACTGCCTCGCCTGCCCGGAAATCTCAGTCCTGCCGATGTAAACGACCCGTACAATGAATACACCCCGGAGATGCTGTTTGAATTCCTGGGTGAATATGAACTGCACCGCACTCCCGGAGAAGAGTTTGAATACTCAAACTACGCCTATATGGTGCTGGGTCAGGCTCTTCAGGTGATCTCGGGAAAAACCTACGATCAGCTCCTTGAAGAATGGTACTTTTCAATATTGGATATGCCATCCACCGGCCGGTTTCTGAGCAATCCGCTCCGTCTTGCTCAGCCTACCACCTCGGGCCTGCCCGCAAAGCGATGGCACTCCGAACATGTGCCGGGTTTCGGAGGAATGCTCAGTACAACGCATGATTTGGCCAACTACGTAAAAATGCAGCTTGGTTACCTGGATCACCCTAAAGAGGTACTGCTCCAAAAGAATATAGAGATACTGAAAAACCTGGATGGTGCCTTTAAAATCAGCTACGCCTGGATAGTGGCCACTGCATTCGAAGATACCGTTGCCTTTCACGGGGGCGGTACCGGCGGGTTCAGAACATTTGCTGGTTACAGCCCGGTAAGCGGGCGCGGAGCCGTGGTGATGTCGAACGGGACTAATGATGTTCAGGACATCGGTCTCCACCTTATCAATGATCAATTCAGCCTGGCTGCTATCATCGACGTGGTTGAAATGACTCAGGAACAGCTACAGATGTTTACCGGAGAGTATGTCTCCGAAACCCTGCCTCAAATGACCATTACCGTAAATGGCGACCTTCTGATGGCTGAACTTGCAGGGCAGCCGGCCTTGCCCGTGATGCCTATCGAGGAAACCGTTTTCTATAACGACAGGGTTGAAGCCCGGCTTGAATTCAGTACTGGTGAAGGCACGGTTACGGGGTTCGTTCTTAAGCAGGGAGCCGGCGAACATGCCTTCATCAAAAAGAAATAAGCTTTGCCTCCAATCCAAGCCCGGTTACTCAGCCGGGCTTTATGAATTGAACCATACAAATTTTTAAATACCTAATAAATCTAATGAAATTACTCTGTCTTGTATTCAGTACCCTCTTTTTTGCAACATCTATGCAGGCTCAGCACGCGATTTCTCCGGGCAGCTGGGGCGGAACCCTTGAGCTCGGTACGCAGTCGACTCCATTTTACCTGGATATCCGAAATAATGAGGAGAATGAGATCGCTGCTTATTTAACGCTTCCCGTCACCAATTTTCATGAACTGTCGCTCGGCAAGGTTGAAATCGTTGAAAACCAATACAGGGCAGGCTCCATTCAGTTTTCTCTGGATCATGAGGGCAGCAAGTTGACAGGTTCCTTTCACAGTTCACCGAGAGATCTGAGGTTCTCGCTATCCCCTGTTGAGATGATACATGAAAAGAAGCAGCCATTTGAAGGTGAATCCACCGCACTGCCCGACTGGACGTTTAAAACAGACGGAGCCATCTGGGGTGGTGCTGCAACCGACGGTGAACACGTGTTTATCGGCAGCACGGATCGCAATCTCTATTCGCTGGATTCCGGGACAGGCCAATTGCTCTGGAGTTATAAAACGGGAGGGACTATTTATTCAAAACCCCTGGTGAACAACGAATTCATCTATGTACTTTCGGACGACGGATTTCTTTACAAGCTGAGAAAGGAGAACGGTGAACGGGTATGGACATTTGAAACCGGGGCTGCAGATTGGACCCGGAGCCTGCCCGATGATGATGAACCCGGATACGACACCATGGGAGCTGCGCCTGTCAGTTCAGGTGAACAGGTTTTTATCGGAAGTCCGGATGGTCACATCTATGCGGTTGAGAAAACCACAGGTGAAGAAAACTGGCGCTTTCAAACAGAAGGTCCTGTTCTATCCACTCCGGCTGTTGAGAACGGCATTCTCTACGTCGGCAGTAACGATCATCATCTGTATGCCATTGATACTGAATCCGGAGAGCTCAAGTGGAAGTTTGACACCGACCAGGTAGTGATTTCTTCGCCGGCAGTACAAAATGGCCTGGTAATCACAGGCAGCCGAAGCGCCGACCTCTTTGCACTTAATACTGAAACCGGTGAACCTGTCTGGACCTACTTCTTCTGGTTCTCCTGGGTTGAATCATCCGGCGTTTTTTATGATGATCATTTTTATATCGGCTCATCCGATAATCAGCTCCTCAAAGCATTCGATCCGGCCAATGGGCAGCTCATCTGGAGTTTTGATACGGGAGGTTCACCGTGGGCAAAACCGGCCATAACGGACGAAACCGTTTTTACCGGCATATTCGGCAACGCAAACTACTTTATCGATCACCGCGGCGGATTTGTGGCCGTGGACCGGAAAACTGGAAACGAAAAGTGGCGTTTTGTGATGGATGAGCTGCCTGGCACACACATCTATGGTGTGATTTCATCACCTGTAATCACAAACGGCAAAGTTATGTTTGGCGGTCTGGACGGTGTGGTTTATGGGTTCAGTACAAATTGATCCAGGTTTGT
Source organism: Balneolaceae bacterium (assembly GCA_007118695.1). Taxonomy (GTDB): domain Bacteria; phylum Bacteroidota; class Rhodothermia; order Balneolales; family Balneolaceae; genus SKRC01. Next base: position 4,801 of record SKRC01000300.1, read on the forward strand.
ATAGTTATTATTTACTCTCAACTTAAATTTTAAAAAAAAGAAGTTCTCTATTGGCATGTATTTATTCAATGTTTTCACCATATCATTCTTATTAAGTTTTTCCGCAACTAATGGTAGTATTGTACAAGACTCCGGTTATGTTATAGTTCCTGAAAAACTGGAA
>SKRC01000120.1 GCA_007118695.1 Balneolaceae bacterium
ATCTCCTGGATATCTTCAACAGCAATCGGATCCACCCCCGCAAATGGCTCATCAAGAAGAATAAATTTCGGGTCCCGGACAAGGGCACGTGCAATTTCCGTCCGCCTGCGCTCCCCCCCCGACAAGCTGTATCCCTTGTTGTTAACCACTTTTTCCAGGCCAAACTCCTCAATTAATCGATCAGACCGTTCCTTGATTTCTTTTTTAGACATGGAAAAAAACTCCATCACCGCTTCCAGGTTCTCACGAACCGTAAGATTGCGGAAAACACTGGCTTCCTGTGAAAGATACCCAATGCCCATGCGTGCTCTTTTAAACATCGGCTTACCGGTAATATTCTGATCATCCAGAAAAATTTTCCCCTTGTTAGGCTTGATCAACCCGACAAACATGTAGAAAGTTGTGGTCTTCCCGGCACCATTAGGCCCCAGCAACCCGACAATCTCACCCTGCTCGACCTGGATCGATACTTCATCAACTACCGTCCGTTTTCTATACCTCTTCACCAGATTCTCACTGTGAAGAAGCATGTTTCCTTTATGTCGTTTTTTCAGACTCATATATTTGTCTACCGATGATTTACTTCCATCATTCTGCTCATGGATAAACCGACTGTATAGGGTTTAACCTGAACGGGTGCTCCGGCGGGTGAATAACTTCTGCTGTTGACCATCCTGCAATGAAATACGGCTCGTTATTACCTCTGCTATTAATCGCAACTTACAAATTGCCAGTTTTAAGCAATTGCCAGTTGATTCAATACGGCTTCGAACAGTTTTTTCCCGTCGGTTGGCCCCAGCAGCTCTTCAACGGCACGCTCGGGATGGGGCATCATACCCAAAATATTGCCACCGTTGTTACAGATCCCGGCTATTGCATCGACCGAACCGTTAAAGTTTGACTCCGCCGTAACCTCACCGCTGCTGTTGCAGTATCGAAAGATGATTCGTTCGTTGTCCTGAAGCCGCTTCAGTCCGTCTTGGTCAATAAAATAGTTTCCTTCTCCATGTGATACCGGAATTTCCAGAACTTCACCTCTCTCCAAGCCTCCGGTAAAGATGGTTTGATTATTCTCAACCCTGATAAATACATTTTTGCAGATAAAGCGCAATTTTTCATTATGAAGCATTGCACCGGGCAATAACCCCGATTCCAGTAAAATCTGAAAACCGTTGCAAATTCCCATCACCGGCCGGCCTTCCGCGGCATAGTTGATCACTTCCTGCATAATCGGAGAAAACCGGGCAATTGCACCCGATCGGAGATAATCACCGTAGGAAAAACCGCCGGGGATCACCAGCAGATCGATTCCGTCCAGATCGTTATCCTTATGCCAAAGAAATCTGGTTTCAGCTCCCATCACATGTTTCAATGCATGATAAGCATCATGATCGCAATTGGAACCGGGAAATATGATAACTCCTATAGTTTTCGACACGTTATTATCCTTTTATTTCAGTGATTAATTCTATCTCCTGAAGTACGCTGTTGACCTTCAGGCACTCTTCAAATCTACCCTCAAAGACGGTTGCTTTGCCTTCATTATGGACTTTCCAGGCGAGCTCTTCTGCATGCTGGACACTGCAACCCAGGGCTTTGATCAGCTGGTTGATAACTTCGTCAAAGGTATGCTCTTCATCATTGTAAAGAATTAATCGCCATGGAGTATCGATACTTTCCTCTGTTGCTTCCTCCACCGCCACTTCAACATCTTTTCCCGGTGCGGGTTTTTTTTCCTGCATCAGGATCATGTTTTTCTCTTCAATTGACATGTATCAAACTTTTTCTATTTCAATATGGTAATCTTCCATAACTTCATTAGCCAGCAACTTTGAACAGGCAATATCAGCCAGTTCAAGCGCATTTTTTTTGCTATCAGCATTGATATCCAGTTCAATGAGTTTTCCAATCCGCACCTGGTCAATTTCATTGAGGCCCAGGTTCTGCAATGCATGATGGGCTGCTTTTCCCTTTGGATCAAGGATTGACTTTCGCAAGGTGATGTTTACTTTCGCTTTATACATAGATGTTATTCGGAGTTATAATGGCCACGGAAAGTTAACCTTTATTCAGATCAGCTGCTAAACCTTGTTTGATCACGTCCACCATCTTTTTCGTCTCCATTTCACTGGCATCCAGCCAGGTGATAAAGGGCCAGCGGCGAAACCAGGTAATCTGTCTTTTGGCATATCTTCGCGTCTGTGTTTTAATATCGGCAATCATTTGGTCATACGTGGTTTCTCCCTTCAAATAACGAATGACATCGCGATATCCTACAGTCTGCAGCGACTGAAGTTCCGGTTCATACCCGTCATCAAGTATCTGCCGCGTCTCATCCACCAGGCCTTTTTCAATCATTCTGTCAACTCTCAGGTTGATGCGTTCATGCAACAACTTGCGTGGCCAGTAAAGACCGAAGACCTGCAAATCCCCGGGCGGGGTCACTTCTTTCGACTTATGAAAACTGCTGAATGGCCTTCCGGTCTGCATCCATACGTCAAGTGCCCGCATGATTCGCTGACGGTTGAAACCGTCCATTTCCGAGGCATATTCCGGGTCGACTGTCTCAAGCGTTGCATAAAGATGCTCGATGCCATTGGATTTTTCACTTGCTTCAAGAGATGAAATATTCTCAGGACTGGCATCCGGCAGATCATCCATTGGCTGAAGTACCCCGCGAAGGTGAAGCGTACTGCCGCCTGTATATAGGATTCGCTTGCCTTTCTTTCTGATCTGATCTTCCCATTTCCCGGCCCGTTCCAGAAAATTGACAACCGAATCGCCCTGCCTGAGATTGAGTATGGATATGTTATAATGGGTCATGTCCCGCAGCACTTCAGGGTCCGGTTTGGCTGTTCCGATATCGATACGCTTGTAACATTGCCTTGAGTCAACCGAAATTATTTCTCCGTTCCATTCCCCGGCCAGCCGGCAGGCCAGTTCGGTTTTGCCGGATGCGGTCGGCCCCAGAATCATCAATCTGTTTTCAACAGTGCTCATAATCTGAAAATATCAGTTTCACTTCGTTAAACCATCCCGATTCCATCCCGGAACAAAAACGCCCATATTTTTCACTTCTGTATCTGGTTGTCGGGTGTGATTAAATCACAACCCCTGAACCAACACTCCATATGTGATTAAAGGCTTTTTCACAATCTGTTTAACGACCACAAGGCTTTGATCATGCCCTCAAAAATCGATTGTTTCGGAGTTGCGGTAAGAAGCAGGATTTGTTAGTATATGTTGTCTGTATATTTGTTTTTAAAACCTGAAATCCACGCTCACAGAGGATCATCTAACTCATCTTTCTTATGAAATTTAATGTAACAAGCAGTGACCTGAACCAGGGCTTGTCAGCCGTCATCGGGGCCGTTCCCACAAAAGCAACTCTGCCAATTTTGGAAACCATTCTTTTTGAATCTGAAGATGGTAAATTAAAGCTGACAGCCACCGATCTTGAAATCTCCATCATTGAATATATCGATGCTGAAATAGAAGAGGAAGGTTCAATTGCTATTCCTGCCAGAAGATTGCTTGAAACCCTTCGGCAGCTTCCCAATATTCCTGTTTATTTTGAGGTTGATGACCGTCAGAATATTCAGTTTAAAACCGACAAGGGAACGTACAAACTCGTCGGGGAGGTAGCGGACGAATTTCCCCAGACTCCCGCGATGGCAGAAAGTGTGGTCCTGGATACCACAAACGAACTGATTCAAAAAGCCATCCAGAAAACGATATTTGCCGTCTCCAATGACGATCTTCGCCCGGCCATGATGGGCGTCTATTTTGAGATCAACAACGGAGGAAGCAAGTTCGTGGCCACCGACGGCCACCGCCTCGTACGATTTCACAACAAAGGGCTCAAGAGTGATGAGGAGCTCGACTTTATCGTACCCGATAAAGCTCTCGGCCTGGTGGTGAAAGCCCTGGATGGCGAGGAGTGTGAACTTACGATCTCCAAAGATCACGCACGATTTAAGAGTGATAATACGATTGTCATCACAAGGCTGATCAATGAGCAATATCCCAATTATGAATCGGTCATTCCAAGGGACAACGAAAAGAATCTTGTGATATCAAAAGAGCAAATGCTGGCTACGGTTCGCAGGGTCTCGGTCTTTTCCAGCTCTACCACCAGGCAGATCCGCCTTCAGCTTGAAAAAGATAAAATGACCATCAGGGCGGAAGACCTGGACATGAGCAGCGAAGCCAAAGAGACGATTTCCTGTGAATACAGTGATGAAAGCATGGAGATCGGTTTCAATGCAAAATATCTCGCTGACGTATTAAGCAATATTGACGGCGATGAAGTGCATTTTGAATTTTCTTCACCCAATCGTGCCGGAATCGTTAAACCATCAGATCAGGAAAAGGGAGAGCAGATGTTGATGCTGGTCATGCCAGTCATGCTCAACAGCTATGCATAAGGATGTCTCAAATAGTTACCCTTACAACTGACTTTGGATTAAAAGACCATTATGTAAGTACGATGAAAGCCGTGATCCTGGGAATAGCCCCGGATGTCCGGTTTGTCGATATCTCTCATAATATACCCCCGCAAGATGTAATGGCCGGAGCCTGGGTGGTGAAGAATGCAGCGAACTTTTTCCCTGACGGGACGATCCACCTGGTTGTGGTGGATCCGGGCGTAGGTACTGACAGAAACCCTGTTGCTCTTGAAATTGAGAATCAATTCTTTGTCGGTCCTGACAACGGCCTTTTCTCCCTGATCGCCGATCAGAAAAATTACACTGCCTGCAGGCTCACGGATAGATCCTTCTGGAGACAAACACAATCGAATACCTTTCACGGCCGGGATATCTTTGCACCTGTAGCTGCTCACCTGGCAACCGGTGTTCCCCTTCACAAACTCGGCCAGCCCATAGATAAATTAATCACCTATCGATGGGCCACTCCGATAGCCGACAAGGATGGAATCCAGGGCTGGATTGTGCATATTGACCGATTCGGGAACCTGGTAACCAATATTCCCGAAGACCTGATCGAAGAAATCAGTCGTTCAGGGGGGCTCAAAATCTATGTCGGCAACACGATCCTTCATGAACTGGTTCCATCTTATGGGTATGTGGAAGATGGTGAGCCGGCAGCATATATCGGCAGTTCCGATATGCTCGAGATTGCCATTAACAAAGGCAACGCCAGCGAAATGCTTGGAGTTCGGAAAGGTGCACAGATCTCAATCGTGCTTCAGAAGTAGCTCATATTCCAATTTACGTCGTGAGACTTGAGTCGTGAGTCCTGAGTTATCACATCATGGTATTAAGTGTAGAATTTAAATCGCAAGTTGAGCACAGCGAAATCCCGCCTGTCCCGATCCATCCCTCGGGGTTAAGCGCTGCGCAGCGTCTGACAGAGTGTTATTTGCGTAAAAGATCAAAAATAGATGTAATATTATGCAGATCAATGATTTATAACTTTTCTTACAATTATCTTGTGAGCGTAGCGATTCCCGTGAAACGAAATGCGAGTTAGCAAGTTCAGACTTATTTACAGTTATATGAGGCAAAGTGTAACTCTGTTCTTCTGATTTACGTAGACTATACCGTATATCATCATACCAAGCCAATGAATATTGATCTCAGATCTCCCCTGCACGATCGTGCAGCTATAGAAGTTCCCTCAGCCGTATGCCAGTTGGCAAGGCCATTTAACGGCACGGTCTGTTCCAATATGGGTGATGAATATCCGATCGAAAACAACATCATTGACCTGATTCAGGAGCCGGAAGATTTGTCCATTGCCCAAAGTACAAATCACTGGAAAGTAACCGCTTCGGTTTATGAAGACCTCTGGCGCAAACGTTCAACATCCATATTAACCGGGGAAGATTTTCCGATTGAAAAAGAACAGGAACTGCTGTCGGAATGGGTTTCCCCCCGCAAGGGTGGCTGCTACCTGGATGTTGGCTGTTCAACAGCCCTCTATGCACGTACACTAAAAAAAAAGGAGCCTGGGGCAACCCTCATGGCACTTGACTTTTCTGTTCAAATGCTTGAAGAGGCCCGCTTCAAGGCAGAAGCCGATCAAACAGATATCTACTTTCTTCGGGCTGATGCAAGGAATATGCCTTTTTTCAGCAAAACCTTCGATGGCATTGTCATGGGTGGAACCTTGAATGAGCTAACTGACGAATTGAAAGTGTTGTTTGAATGCCGGAGAATTATCAAAGATGACGGGGTCTTCTTTATGATGCACCTGATAAAATCCGGAACCTGGTATGGCCGGCTGCTTCAGGATTCAGCCGAGTGGAGCGGCATCAAATTCTGGACAACTGAAGAGAGCAACGAGCTGTTTAACAGGGCAGGGTTCCGGGTCGGGGAACAGTTTGAAAAAGGGATCGTCTGCTTTTCAAAACTCGTACCGGAAAACTGATCCCTACATACGGTCCGGGGCGGAGATCCCCAATATACCGAGCCCGTTAGCCAGCACCTGTGCAACGGCATTGGCCAGGGTTGCCCGGGCATGCATCAGCTTCTCATCTTCTCCCAAAATGCGGCAATCATGGTAAAAGGTAGTGAAGTCGGAGGCCAGTGAATTCAGAAAATTGATCACCCTGTGAGGTTCCTTGCTTTGCGCTGCCGATTGGATCATATCCGGGAACTCCAGCATCGCTTTGATCAGGCGTATTTCACTTTCATGCGTCAGCTGTGTGAGATCGGCAGAACCGGTGAGTTCTGCCACTTCATCCACTTTTCTCAGGATGGATTGAATCCGGGCGTGGGCATATTGCAGGTAGAAGACCGGGTTCTTTTCTCCGGCTTCCTTTGCCTGGGCAATGTCGAACTCCAGATGGGTGGAGGGTGAGCGCATCAGAAAGAAAAACCGGGTTACATCCGATCCCACCTCGTCCATCAGCTCGTCGAGTGTTACAAAGTTGGCTTTTCTTGTGCTCATTTTATACGGCTTTCCATCTTTGACAATCGATACAAACTGATAGACCAGGACATCCACTTTGGATTCATCATAACCCAGCGCTTTGATGCCGTTTAACACATCGGGATAGGTGTCGATATGATCCGCCCCGAATACATCGATACAGAGGTCGTAATTCCGGTCCAGTTTATTGCCGTGATAGGCAATATCGGGCAGCCGGTAGGTCGGTTCGCCGGTGCTTTTGACCAGTACCGTATCTTTGTCTTTGCCGAATTGTGTCGTCTTGAACCAGATGGCCCCATCGTGATCATAGGCTAGCTCTTTATCCCGCAGAGTCCGGATCACATCATCGATGGCCCCGTTTTCGTAAAGTTCATGTTCGTTGAAAAAAGAATCCATTTTAATACCCATTCGCTCCAGTGTCTGCCGGATATCCCTGAATATTTCGCTTTCGGCTTTCTCTTTAAACACAGACTCATCAGCTTCTTCAGCCAATGAATCGCCGTGCTCCTCCACCAGTTTGTGCGCGATATCCCGGATGTATTCTCCTTCATAGCCACCCTCCGGAAATTCGGCATCCCGCCCCAGCTCCTGCAGATACCGGGCCTGTACACTCTGCCCGAGCACCCGCATCTGTCGGCCGGCATTGTTGAAATAATACTCGCGCTCAACACTGGCGCCGGTCCATTCAAACAGTCGTGCAATTGTGTCACCCAGCACCGCATTTCTTCCATGACCCACGGTCAGCGGCCCTGTCGGGTTGGCGCTGACAAATTCAACCAGTATGCGCTTCCCTGCATCCTCATCCGAACGGCCAAAATTTTCACCCTCTTTCAGGATATCGGAGAGGGCATCAAACAGGTAATTTTCTGAAAAGCGAAAGTTAATAAAGCCGGGGCCGGCAATGTCGACGGCCGAAATTTTTCGGGGATCATAATTGAGTTTATCAACAAGCTCTTCGGCAATTTTACGCGGATTGTTTCGCAGGGGTTTGGCAAGCATCATAGCCAGGTTCGTGGCCGCATCCCCGTGCGAGGGATCCCGCGGTTTTTCAACCTGAATCTCCGGCCATACGGATTCATCGAGATCAAATGTCTTTAAGGTATCAGTTAAAATCTGCTTCAGGTAATCATTCATCCGGGTCTCTTACATCGGTTCGTATTCAGGGAGTGCAAATATAAAACATTTGAATATCGAATATTAGGGGAACATGAGAACAAGGGAACAATTGAACAGGGAACAGGGGAACATTTGAACAACTGAACAATTGAATATTGGAACAGGGGAACATATTAAGTTGTTTTCAGGAAGTTTAAAAATAACAATCAATTAAGGTCTCTGACAACGGTAGTGTTCAATAAAGTGTGTCAGTGCTACAGTGTGTCGGTGTGTCAAGCGTATTATTTATTATTTTTGCTGGCAGTATTTATGCTTGATACAAAAATTGATATCAATTCATCAACTTCTTTTATTGCTTTTTTTACTTCATCAGATTGTAAAAATGGTTTTCGATAGATAATTGTCAGGTTAATATTTGTTTCCCTTAATTCTTTCAATACTACTTTGACTTTGTGTATAAAATCCTTCCTGGACTCTGCAGATTGAACTTCACCGTAATTAAGTGAAGCACTGCCAGATGAACGAACCAGTTGACCGCTATAGTAAATTCCAGAGTATGTTTTAGGTATTCTTTCACTGATATAAATACAACAAATAGTAAATTCTATGAGCCTTTCCTGAAGGTCATAATTTTTCTTTTCCATTTCCATCACCCTCAATTCAATTGTTCCCTGTTCTAATGTTCAATTGTTCAATTGTTCTAATGTTCGACTGTTCTAATGTTCAATCGTTCGATATTCACAACATTCCTTTCGCCCGCATGCTTACGAAGCCGTCGCCGGCGATGATGATATGATCGTCGACCGGGATGCCGAGGAGCTTGCCGCAATCGACGATGCGTTTGGTGAGGTTGATGTCGGCTCTTGATTCTTTTACCTGGCCAGATGGGTGGTTGTGAACGAGCAATATGGTGCTGGCGTCGTTTATCATCGCCTGGCGCATCACTTCTGCCGGGTCTACAATGGTAGCGGTTGCCCCGCCTGAACTGATTTTTCGGTGGCCTGTCAGGCGTTTGGCGTTGTTGAGAAAAGCCACGATGAAAACTTCTTTGGTCAGATCACGCAGTTGGGGTGCAAAATAGGCGACAGCATCCTCCGGACAGTCAATGCGGATATCCTCCCCCAATGATGCGACCTGAATTCGCCGTGAAAGCTCAAATACCGCCTCCAGCGTGATCGCTTTCACTCCGGCAATGCCAGGTATCACTTTTAACTCTTGCCAGCTCCTGCGGGCCATATTGCGCAATCCAGAGAAATGGGAAATCAGGGCCCGGGAAGTTTCTATTACATTCATTTTGCTGCTGCCAGTCCGAAGCAGAATAGCCAGCAGTTCTGCATCCGAAAGGCTTTCGACTCCGAAACGCATCAACTTTTCCCGGGGCTGCTCGTCCGGACGCATCTCCTTCACAGTTCTTTTTGAATACTCGTTGGCGTCAAAACTCTCCTGTTCCATAATAAACTCCCTTTTCCATAATAAACTCCCTTTTCTAATGTATGAACGGAAAACAGGGTAATCCTTACAGAAAAATTTGAGGGGAATGGATTTGCATTGCAGAAGTTGGCAGTAGAAACAAAATGCATGTTCCAATCAGTATGGAAGTGTTCAATAAAGTGTGTCATGATTGCTTTGCTGACAAATTTGTCCACGAACACCCCTCAAATTAAAGTGCACATTCTCAACTCACTCGACCAGTTCGAAAATCGCTACTCAAACATTCGAAATTCCTGTTCATTATTCAACATTCGATTGTTCAGTATTCGAAATTCATTTCCTTCATCATTCCCTGTTCAATATTCAATATTGGACATTCCTTCGCCATTCCTTGTTCAGTATTCTATTGTTCGACATTCCTTATCCCGCTCCTCCACCCATCAGCGGCTCATTGATCGCGCGAATACTGGCGTTGGGCAAACCCTCCGGGTTGTTGTCCTTGCTCATTTTCAGTGCTTCAATAACCATTTCCAAATGCAGTTCCTTCGAATCTTCATAAAACGTCTGGGCATCCCCGCTGAGTTTCGGGATTCCATGAAGCGGTTTGTCGCTCACACACAGCAGTGTGGCAAACGGAATCCGGTACCGGTACCCGTTGGTGGCAACCGTTGCCGACTCCATATCAATGGCCACACTCCGGCTGATGTGAATTTCCTCCACGGTTTTTCGTTTGATGAACTCCCAGTTGCGGTTCGCGGTCGTATAGACCGTCCCCAGCCGGTAGTTGCGCTTATTTTTGTCGAGCACCTCCTTGAGGTAGATATTCAACAGGTAGTTGGGGGTGATGGGAATGCTCAATGGCAGGATACCATCCAGTACTCCATCGGCACGCATAAACCCGGTTGCCAATACAAAATCTCCGATATCCTGGTGATTCCGGAGTCCACCGCAGTGGCCCACCATCACCATGGCATCCGGCCGCAACACCGCAACATGATCCGTAATCGTCTTGGCATTCGACGGCCCCACTCCGATATTAATCAGTGTAAAGCCCTTGTTATCCGGCAGTTTATGGTGATACGTCGGCATCTGGACCGGCCGATCCGGCTTGATGCAATCCGGGTATAGCTTGTTAAAAACCTCAACATGCATATCATAATTGGTAAAAAGTATATAACGCTGAAAATCTTCGGGCCTGGTGCCAGTATAGTGGGAGAGCCGGTTCAGTGAAATATCAATGCGCTCTGGAGTAAACAGAAACATTTTTTTCTGTGTGATATCCCAGTCATCTTCATCCACATTGTCAAACAGCGCCGGATCGTTGAGCGACATGACAGGCCTGGATGGAAAGATCTTGATCTCGGCTCCTTTCTCCAGCAGTTTATATAGTTCACGTGTGAGATACCACCGGTATGCACTGGGCATAGCCATCTCGCCGGTAATAATCGGGTTGTGTTTCGACCAGCTTCGCTTTACTGCCAATTTCGGATAATCTCCATTCTGATAGATCTCTTCCATCAGGTTGCAAGCCTTTTCTACTGCTTTTTTCATTTGTTTTTCGCCGGAGAAATCGACTTTATTAATCTCTAATCTTCGATCCATAAATTTTTTACTAATGACTGATTTTAAATTTTATAAGAAGAGATGGCTGACCAAGAAAGATAAAAAAGTATTTGAAACTCCGATTTTTGATTTGCATCAAATAGAACGCGCACCGGATGCCGGCGAGAACTCCGGAGATTTTTTTGTTTTAAATGCCCCTGAATGGATTAACGTCATCCCGTTAACCCCTCAACGGCAGATCATCCTGGTCGAACAATACCGTCATGGCATTGATGAGGTAACCCTGGAGATACCGGGGGGTATGGTCGACCCGGGAGAAGAACCAATGTCATCGGCACAAAGAGAGCTCGAAGAGGAGACGGGGTACAGTTCAAATACCTGGGATTACCTGGGAAAAGTAAGCTCAAACCCGGCCATTCTGTCAAACTTCACCCACCTTTACCTGGCGACCAATTGCCGTAAAACCTCGGAACAGTCCACCGGCCGGTTTGAGGATATTTCTGCACATATCATCGATTTAGATCGATTTTTAGACTATGTGCGTGCCGGCCATGTCCATCACTCCATTGTTGTATCTGCCGTGGCAAAATTCTTGCTGTTTGAACAGGAGAAATGACAGCTGATTTTGAGAGTTGCTCAGATGGTTAACCTTTGCGTATTATGTTAAACTTTGCAGGATGCAAGGATCAGGCCTGCATTATTCACAATAAATTTCCTGGTGAATAATACAGGCAAGAAGAACGATTCAAAGTTTAAAACGGGTTAGTGGTTGTACCTAATACACAGTTATACATTCATAAACTTGTTTAATCAATGATTCAAAAAGGAAAGAAATTACAAACGGATTTCACACTGGATATTGTGAGAAATGGAGAGGAGCAGACTGTAAAATTCTCAGACCTCCTCGACAGGCCGACAATTGTCTCTGTTTACATGCGTAACAACACCTCCGGATGTGACAAACAAAACAAAAGCCTTGCTGAAGCCGCCGATTGGTTTGATGAAAAAGGGTATAACCTGATAGCATTAAGTAAAGACAGTTGCGGATCACATAAAAACTATGCGGAAAAATTAGGCATAAATTATATCCTGGCTTCCGATCCCGACTTCAAATTTGCCGAAGCAAGTCAATCGATTGTAGAAAAAAAGATGTATGGCAAAACATTTGAAGCCCCTTCCCGTTCGGCATTTGTCATCGATACGGATGGAACGGTGATCGGAATCATTGAAAAAGTCAATACAAACGATCATGCAAGTGAATTGAAAGAAATAATCAATCATCTGTAGCAGTGAAGAAAGTCAATATATTTATATGAAATCATTAGTCATTGTCGAGTCACCTACAAAAACAAAAACGATCAAGAAATATCTGCCCGCCGGTTACCGGGTTGACTCTTCAATGGGCCATGTGCGCGATTTGCCATCATCGGCCAAAGAGATCCCGGCCAGGTATAAAAAAGAGCCCTGGTCAAATCTGGGAATCAATGTTGACGAAAATTTTGAACCCCTCTATATCGTCCCGGGCGATAAGAAAAAAGTAGTGAAAAAGCTCAAAGAGCTGATGAAGGATGCCGATGAACTAATTCTGGCAACAGATGAGGATCGGGAAGGGGAAGCGATTTCCTGGCACCTGATTGAAGTTCTAAAACCGAAAGTGCCTGTAAAGCGGATGGTATTCCGGGAAATTACCAAAGAAGCGGTTCAAAATGCCATGAAGAATTTTCGCGGCATCGACATGAATCTCGTCCATGCCCAGGAGACCCGGCGTATTGTTGACCGGCTGGCAGGTTACACAATCTCGCCATTGCTTTGGAAAAAGATCTCACCGGGATTGTCGGCCGGACGGGTTCAGTCTGTAGCCGTATCCTTCCTGGTGCAGCGCGAACGGGAGCGGATGAAATTCAGAAGCGGTACCTATTATGATCTGAAAGCATCCCTGAACAAAAAAGGGGACAAGAACCCGTTTCCGGCAAATCTGACTCATCTGGACAAAAAGCGTATCGCCACAGGTAAAGATTTTGATGAGAATACCGGAAAGTTAAAAAAGCCGGATAATGTCGTGCTGCTTGATGAGGAAAAAGCCAATGGTCTGCGGGAGCAGCTGGAGAAGGCTGACTGGGCGGTAACCGCGGTTGATGTGAAAAAGCAGAAACGCAATCCCGCTCCTCCTTTTATCACTTCAACCCTGCAGCAGGAGGCCAACCGTAAGTTTGGAATGTCTGCCCGCGATACCATGGGAGTGGCCCAGAAGCTGTATGAGAACGGTTTCATCACCTATATGCGAACCGACTCGATGAACCTGTCGGGGCAGGCGATTAATGCTGCCAGAACTGCTGTGGAGGATCAATACGGGAAGGAGTATCTCTTTGAGCGAGCCAGGAATTATTCGAGTGGTTCCAGGTCGGCACAGGAGGCGCATGAGGCGATCCGGCCGGCCGGTTCATCATTCACCCATCCGGAAAAAACGGGCCTGTCCGGACGGCAGTTTAAAATCTACGATTTGATCTGGAAGCGTACGATTGCAACCCAGATGGCAGAGGCTGAACTCGAATTTACCAATGCGACAATCACTGCAACATCCGGCAAAACAAAAGCCGAATTCCGGGCAAACGGGAAAAAGATACTCTTTCCCGGATTTTTCAGGGCTTATGTGGAGGGCAGTGATGATCCGGAAGCGGCTCTTGAAAACCAGGAGATTTTTCTGCCGCCACTGGCTGAAGGGGACATCACCGAACTGAATGAACTTGAATCGATCGGCCACGAAACCAAGCCGCCGGCACGCTATACCGAGGCAACCCTGGTTAAGGAGCTGGATAAAAGGGGGATCGGGCGGCCAAGTACCTATGCAACAATTATCAGCACCATCCAGGACCGCGGTTATGTGAACAACGACGGAAAAACACTGATCCCGACCTACACGGCCTTTGCGGTCACATCCCTGCTGGAAAATAATTTTCCCGAACTCGTTGACAGCGATTTCACCTCCGAGTTGGAAGATAAACTTGACGAGATCGCACAGGGAAATTATGACCCTCAAATCTACCTGTCGGAATATTACAAAGGCGAGAAAGGACTGAAGGCAAAAGTTGAGAGCCGGGAAGATAAAATTGAGCCGCAAAAAGCCAGAAAGCTTGATCTGCCGATCGAAGGCTTGAACGGGATCGGAATTTATGTCGGAAAATTCGGCCCCTACGTAAAGGCCACCAAAGAGGAAGAGGAGATTTCCACGTCCCTGCCGGTTGATCTTGCACCGGGGGATATAACGATAGACAAACTCAATGAGCTTTTAAAAGCGGAGAAAAAAGGGCCGGAATCCCTGGGTAAACATCCGGAAACCGGCGAAGATGTCTATGTTTTGACCGGCCGTTTTGGCCCTTATGTACAGCTCGGGGAAGTTTCGGATGACAAAAAAAAACCGAAAAGGGTTTCCCTGCTGAAAGGGATGAAGCCAGAGGATGTCGATCTCGAACTTGCACTCAGGCTGCTTGAACTCCCAAGGTCACTTGGCAAACATCCCGAGACGGGAAAAGAGGTGAAAGCCGGGATAGGCAGGTACGGCCCATTTGTGGTTCATGATGGCACCTTCAAATCCCTGACACGCGATGATCATGTTCTTACTGTAGAGCTCGACCGTGCTGTTGAATTGCTCAAGCAGAAGAAAAAAGGAGGCCGCAGTGCTGAAATCAAAGAACTCGGACAACATCCGGAGAACGAACAACCGATCAGGGTGATGGATGGACGGTATGGCCCCTATCTGAAATACGGAAAAAAGAATGTATCTCTGCCGAAAGGTGTGAAGCCCGAGGATGTAACCCTCGATCAGGCTGTTGATATTATTGCGGATAAAGGCAAAAAGTAATATTCGGTTGACTCTCCTCTTTTCAGAAAGTATTATATTTTATTCAGGTGAAAGATTTTCTGAAAAGATGCCATGAAAAAAAGATCCGATTATCACTTTAAATATCCTCCCAATATACATGAGTTGGATCTGGCAACCATGGTCAGTATGTACCGTGCCAGGGGGGAGCCCAGAAAAGCCGCACCCGGCAAATATCTGGCCTGTTCCATCACCCGGAATCTGCTTAAAGAAGGCAAATGGTGGTTCGGCCTGTATTACAGTCAGAAAGCCTGGGATTCGCTGCTCACCAAAAATTCGGAAGGGTATCCGCTCACAGAAGCCGAATTAAACATACTGGGGCTCATTATTACATCGGGCGAGGAACCGCCGCACCGCGAGTATACGGAAAAAAATTGCGGCGCTATTCCAAAGCTTGCCTATCTGATTGTCAATGATTTGAAACAGTTCGGGTTCCTGATTGAAGACGAACACGGTTTTCTCTCTATCACACCTCGTGGTGAAAAGGCATTGCAGGGAATCAGCAGACGCATCTATGACAAAAGATTTTCACTCGATATGCTTACCGGTTTTTCGTCCAAAGACGGAGGAGAGATTGCCGGAGCAGGCAGAAAAGGAAGAAGTGATCAAACATCCCTTTTTTGAGGCACTTAATACTCTTTTATCCGGCCTGCTGCCGAAAAGTATCAGAAATTTTTTATGCTCTTCTGCTCGGATTACACCCGCATTTTTCACCAGAAAATTGTTTTTTCTAAGCAAAGCGAAGCTGCAAAAGCATCGGAAACATTCCGTGAAACGAATTGCGGGCTGATTCCGTTTTGCCTGGCTAACGAACTATTGGCTCAGCTGAACTCTGACAGTGTTTTAATATCTTGTTGAGAAATTCGAGCTGATACTTGCCAGCTTCAAAAAAAATATTATTTTGTTAAAAAAAGAAAAAACTGGGGAAATGGATTATGCTCCGTTGGTAAAGGCTATTCAGGAGGGTGATCAGGAAGCAGCTAACCGGTTAATATCAGACGCAACGCCGATCCTGATCCGTATGCTGAAATCGCGTATGAATGCTACGCATGAGGATGCGGAAGACGCCGTCCAAATGATGTTCCTGTATGTCGTTAATGCCATCAGAGAAGATAAAATCGACAATCCATCAGGGCTGCTTTCCTATATGGTGCTTACCTGCAGGCACAGTTACCTGAAAAAACAGGAAGGTTTCAAACCGGAACTTCTGGATGAGCATATCAGTGAACCTGTCCAGCCGGCATATCAGCTTGAAAGACTGATGAGCAAGGAAGAAGAACAGATCCGCGACGAATGCATCGAAGAATTGCGGGATGAGTACCGGGAATTTTACAATTATTGGGTGAAGCACTCCGATTCCAGTGCCAAAGAGATTGCCGAGCATTTTGGAATCAGCGTAAATAATGTCTGGACGCGCAGACACAGAATCATGAAAACACTGCAAAAATGTGTCGATTCAAAATTTTA
>SKRC01000081.1 GCA_007118695.1 Balneolaceae bacterium
CCAACAGAACACCCCACAAATTGAAATGCTGAACGTACTTCTATTGTCTCTCCCGAGGGGGAGACATTCGTTGGGCGTTCAGCACAACGAATTGAGGGGTGTTCCCTGCAACTGCAACTGCCTACTAAACCTGCCCACTACGCTGCGCCCTGCTCCTTGCCAACTGCTACTGCCCCTGCCAACTGCCACTGCCCCCTGGCCACTATCACCCTGCACTGTGAACCTGCTAACAGCCCACTTCCCTCTACCTTCTGACTTCTTATTCCTGACTTCTGCCCCCTGCAACTACATACTTCCGCAGCTAACTGATTTACTGAGAACTGAGAACAGAGAACTGTAAAATCACTCTCCGATCAGGTAATACGTGGGGGCTTCCGGGCCAACAGGCATGCCAAGGCCAAATACCCAAACGTAGAAAATGATAATCCAGCCGATGAAGAAAAAGATACTGTAGGGCAGCATCATAGCGATAATGGTACCGATCCCGAGATCCTTGTCGTATTTATTGGCAAAGGCCAGTATCAAACCGAAATAACTCATCATCGGAGTGATGATGTTGGTGACCGAGTCGCCGATGCGGTAGGCGGCCTGGATCACCTCCGGGCTGTAGCCGATCAGCATTAGCATCGGTACGAAAATGGGTGCAGTTACAGCCCATTGTGCAGAAGCAGACCCGAGCATGAGGTTTACAGAGCCGGAGACGATAATAAACCCGATAAAGACGGCAGGGCCGGTCAGGCCGATGTCGGTCAGGAATTCAGCTCCTTTTACGGCGAAAATCTGTCCCAGGTTGCTCCAGCTGAAGTATGCTACAAACTGGGCGGCAAAGAATACGATCACGATATATAGGCCCAGGGTAGCCATGGCATTCGACATCCCTTCGATGATGTCGCGGTCGTCTTTCATCGTGCCCACGATCCGGCCATACACGAAACCGGGAATCAAAAAGCAGATGAATATGAGTGCGACAATCCCGTTGAGGAAAGGAGAGTTGAGGACTTCGCCGGTTTCCGGATTTCTGAGCACGCCATTTTCCGGAACGATGGTCATGGCCAGTAAAATCATCATTACCAATACCGAAACGCCGGTCCACTTGAGGCCGGTGAGTTCATTTTGGGTGAGCGGCTCCATGGAACCCTCATCAGAAATATCCTGCATCGCCATGCTTTCGTCGTACTCCCCCAGCTTGGGTTCAACAATACGCAGGGTTACAAATGTGCCCAGGGCCGTAATCAAAAAGGTGCTGATGAACATGAAATAGTAATTGACGGCCGCATGCACACTGTAGTCGGGGTCGATAATATTGGCGGCCTCTTCGGTCAAGCCGGCCAGAAGGGGGTCAATGGTTCCGATGAGGAGGTTGGCGCTGTAGCCGCCCGATACACAGGCGAATGCACAGGCGAGCCCGGCCATCGGATGACGCCCCATCGAGTGAAAAATGACAGCCGCAAGAGGAACCAGAACCACATATCCCATTTCCGATGCGGTATTGGAGATCACGGCGGCAAAACAAATGGAGACAGTCACCAAATTTTTGGGAGTAAGAAAAAAACGACTAATCCTTTTCGGAATGGAGAGAATTCCGGTCCCTAAACTTTTTTCTGATGGTTTGAATGAAGCAGCCTTCAGTACCATACCGCGAATGACTGCACTGATCAGCCCGGATCGTTCGGCAACCCCAACCCCAAGAAGCGCTACAAGTACCACACCCAGAGGGGCAAAATTGGTAAAATTGGTAACCAGGTTTTCGATAATCATCCGGAAACCGTCAGCATTCATTAGGCTGACAGGTTCGATGATACCGTCTGCCGCTCTGCCGGGAGCACCTTCCGGGCGCGGGTCTTCAGCAGTCCAGCCGAACCACTCGGCAAAGCCGCTCAGCACCACTACACCCGCGGCAAAGATGGCAAAAAGTGTTACGGGGTGGGGGAGTAGATTACCCAGCCATTCGACAAAATCGAGAAAACGGGTAAACAAGTCTTTTTTTTCTTTTTTGGGACCGGGGGGGGAGGGGTCTTTAATCTTCGGATTTTCACTCATATCTGATTGGGGAATGGTTGAACTTCACTTAAACATTCGTATTTACAAAGCGGGCATGTTAATGAAACCGCCTGCAATTTTAAAATTAAAAAGGATTGAGGACGTAAATATTGTATTCAACGTTTGTTAGCGGGAGTACAGGCCGCTATGAATGTGTTTCATTCGCCAGGCGATCCTGGCGATGAAGCCGGAATGGACAGGAACTTATCCGGCGGGGGAGTGGAATCAGTCGGTGTATCTGACCGGGATGATCTCCGGTTTATGGCAACATTCACTGTCAATTTTCCCGGGCATCGAATAACAGATATCGAATAAACGGTACCGGTTATACCACGGCGATTCTATACGTGGATATCAGTTCGGCGGAAAGGAGACCGGGTACAATCGATTCAATAAATCTTTTGCGCGAAAAGCCGGGGATTCTGGCTGGATTGTCATGGTAACATTGTCAGTTAATCATTTGGAACTGAGTTCAGTTATTAAGAGTTTTATTTTCTATCTTTTGGTATCATGAAATCGCTTTTAATAAACAAATCAGAATAATGGCAAAGGTCGAAGTTGTGATGCCCCAGATGGGCGAATCGGTAATGGAAGGAACGGTCATTGAGTGGGCGAAAAAAGTCGGAGACAAGGTTGAGACCGATGATACGCTGCTCGAAATTGCGACGGATAAAGTGGATACGGAAGTGCCATCTCCCGAAACCGGTATTTTGGTGGAAATTTTGGTGCAGGAGGGAGATACCGTTGAAGTGGGCGAGCCGATCGCAATCATAGATACGGACCCGGATGCTTCAGCACCGGCAACATCGAATGATGGCCAGGAAAAAGCTGCGGCAACAGAAAGCAACGAACAAGAGCCGGCAAAGGAGAAAGCTGAGGCGGAAGCGGGTGCTGAACAGGAAACTGAAAAACCCAGGCCTGAAACGGCCGATGCCGGTGGAAACCGGGTTGAGGTGGTGATGCCGCAGATGGGAGAATCGGTCATGGAAGGAACGGTCATTGAGTGGGCAAAAAAGGTGGGTGACACTGTGGAAGTCGATGAGACACTGCTCGAAATTGCCACAGATAAGGTGGATACGGAAGTACCCTCCCCTGAAAGTGGAACCCTGGTGGAAATTCTGGTGGAGGCCGGTGAAACCATTGAAGTAGGCCAAGCCATTGCGATTATTCAAACAGGGGATGCCCCTGCTGCTTCCGAAGCTGCTGAAAGCAAACCCCAAAAGGAAACCGTACAAAAAGAAAAAGTAACTGAAAAGAGCAAGGCGGAATCAGCTTCGCCTACCAATGGCACCCAAAAGGCTGAACCGGTGGCTGCCGGTACCACTGAACCCCAGCGTGTAGGCAGTGACGGCCGGTTTTATTCCCCGCTGGTTCGCTCGATAGCAAAGGAGGAAGGCATCAGCCAGGAAGAGCTGGAGAGTATCGAGGGAAGCGGCAAGGATGGCCGGGTATCAAAAGAGGATATCCTGAATTATGTCGACAAGCGAAAGGCAGGTGAAGTGGAACAGCCGTCTAAGCCGGCCGCAAAAGAAGAGGTAAAGCAGCCGACTGCCGATAAACCTGTGGGTTCACGCGATACGATATCAGCCGGAGAACTAAATGTTCAGCGGCCTTCGGAGAATGTGGAGATCATTAAAATGGACCGCATGCGAAAGATGATTGCCGAGCATATGGTCCGCTCCAAGCAGACTTCCGCCCATGTAACCACATTTGCCGATGTGGATGTTACCAATGTGGTGCGTTGGCGCGAGGCCAATAAAAAAGGATTCCAGGAGAAAGCAGGGGCAAAATTAACCTTTACCCCGATATTTATTGAACAGATTATCAAAGCGATGCAGGAGTTTCCGCTGATCAACAGCTCGGTGGACGGAGATGAGATAATCGTAAAGAAGGATATCAATTTCGGTATAGCGGTTGCCCTGGGTGAAGGTGGCAAAGGCGGACTCATTGTCCCTGTTATCAAACAGGCTCAGGAAAAGAACCTGGTAGGGCTGGCCAAATTGGTCGCCGAAGTGGCTGAAAAAGCCCGAAACAAAGACCTTAAGCCGGATGACCTTGTGGGTGGAACCATAACACTGACCAACTACGGCAGCGTCGGCAACCTGATGGGAACCCCGATTATCAACCAGCCGCAATTGGCTATATTGGGTACCGGGGTCATTGAAAAACGGCCAGTTGTCATCGAGGCTGCCGGCGGTGACGCCATTGCGATACGCCATATGATGTATCTTACCATGAGTTATGATCACAGGATCATTGACGGAGCACATGGCGGAGCTTTTATAAGCCGTATCAAGCAACTTTTGGAAGATTTTGATACGAATCGGTCGATTTAAATGCTTGTAACCGAATCCATTGATGAGATACGGAATACTGTTAAACTCTGGAGAAGAGAGAAATTAAGTGTCGGGTTTGTGCCCACTATGGGGGCGCTTCACGAAGGCCATCTCTCACTCATCAGGCAGGCAAAACAATCTGCTGACCGGGTAGTGGTTTCCATTTTTGTCAATCCCGAACAGTTCGGTCCCAATGAGGATTTTGACAGGTACCCGCGCAAGTTGGAAGAAGATTTGAAGTTATGCCGTAAAGCCAGGGCAGCAGCAGTATTCAGGCCGGAAGTATCGGATATGTACCCGGGAGATAAATATTTCGAAATCAAGATCCGGGAGCTTGGCAGGCATATGTGTGGTGCAAGCCGGCCGGGTTTTTTTGAGGGCATAGTACTGGTGGTCAATAAGCTGCTGAATATTATCGAGCCGGATATTGCTGTCTTTGGCCAGAAAGATATTCAGCAATATTTAATCCTCAAACAAATGGTGGAGGAGTTTAATCACGGAGTGAAACTTGAAATGGGTAAAATCGTTCGGGCAAACGACGGAT
This sequence comes from Balneolaceae bacterium, assembly GCA_007118695.1. Taxonomy (GTDB): domain Bacteria; phylum Bacteroidota; class Rhodothermia; order Balneolales; family Balneolaceae; genus SKRC01. The sequence continues at coordinate 4,921 of SKRC01000081.1, forward strand.
TGGCACTAAGCAGCAGAAATACATATTTGAGCAATGATGAGCGGCTTAAGGCCCCATCCCTGTACAGGTCCCTGTCTTACATTGAAAAACAGGTAAGAGAAGGGGTTGATACTCCGTCATTACTTATAGAACATCAGAAGAATGAACTGGAAGCAAAAGGTTTTGAAATTGATTATCTTGGAGTGTTCTCCATGGATAACATTGAACCGGTTGAGAAACTCGAGAATGGACGCAGCTATATTCTGGCGGGTGCTGTTTATTTAGGCAAAACACGATTAATCGATAATATCCTGATTGAATTGTAATTGTTCTGGCAATGAAATTGACCATATTCAAATCGAAGTTGCATCAGATGAGGGTGACCGAGGCTAACCTGATGTATGAAGGCAGTATCACCATTGATGAGGAACTGCTGGAAGTTGCAGGCATTCTTCCCTATGAAAAAGTACAGGTAGTCAATATCACCAACGGTGCACGCCTTGAAACCTACACCATTCCGGGAGACAGAGGCAGCCGTGTTTGTTGCATGAACGGGGCAGCCGCTCGCCTCACGCAGGTCGATGATCGTATTATTGTAATTGCCTATGCGGAAATGTCTCCCGAGGAAGCAAAAATCCACAAGCCAAATGTGGTTATCGTTGACGAGAATAATGAACCGAAGCAGGTTCTCCATGAACCTTTGGGTGCACAGAGGTTTGACCTTACAACCGGTTTCCTGGAACCCTGATGCAACCGGGATTCCAACTTTTAAGTTAAGAATTCAGATTCTTTGATTCCTTCCCAGGCTTTCATCTATTTACTGATCACCTTCGGGGTGATCTTTTTTTTCCACCATCTAAAAGAGTGGCAGGATATTGGCAAACCCTCTTCTACCATATTGCCCCGGCCAAGGGTAATTCGCCTGAAAATCTATTCGATGTTGATTTGGGTGGTGGCCATTTGTCTTGCCGTTTTGTACTGGGATGGCCTTGAAGGGTCGCCCTTGCATCTGGCCTCTTACCTGGTAGCTACATTGCTCGGCAATGCCGGCTTGCTGTTGAAAATGATAACAGGTGAGCTGCAGGTGAAAAATCGATAGCACGCCCGGCGGGTACACGGTTCTGCATCAGGCATAATCCGGGAGGATTCTCAGAAATTCTGCCGAAGTCTTAATTCCCCGGTGAAAATCCCTGAGCGAAAAACTTTCATTGGGAGAGTGAAGGGCATCTTTGGTGAGGCCGAATCCCATCAAAATGGAATTGACTCCCAGCACTTTTTTGAAATCGGCCACAATAGGAATCGAGCCGCCTTCCCGTGAAAAGAGGACCTCCTTTTCATAGATATTCCCAAAGGCCCGGGCTGCCGCCTTTATTCCGTAAAAGTCGAAATCCACGACAACCGGATGCCCGCCATGATGGGATGTAACCTCAACTGTAACAGTGTCAGGAGCGATCTTTTTTACATGGGTGGCAAATTTTTCTGCTATTGTACCGGGATGCTGATCAGGGACCAGGCGCATGCTGATTTTGGCCCCCGCTTTGGCCGGAAGCACTGTTTTTGCCCCTTTACCCTGATAGCCGCTCCAGAGTCCATTGACATCCAGAGTGGGACGTGCAGAGGCTCTTTCCAGGGTTGAATATCCTGCCTCACCATGAACTTTTTTGATGTCGAGTTCTTTTTTATAAGACTCTTCGTCGAACGGAAGCCGTTCATAGGCTTCCCGGTCGGCTTTGGTCAGTGGTTTGACGTCATCGTAAAATCCGTCGATCTGAATGACCCCGTCTTCATTCTTCAGTTTTGCAATGATGGTTGCCATTACATTTGCGGGATTCTCTACGGCGCCGCCATATACCCCTGAATGCAAATCCCGGTTTGGCCCTTTTACTTCCACTTCCATATATGCAAGTCCGCGCAGGCCGTATGTAATAGAGGGCTGATCTTCCCCGAACATGGCAGTATCGGAGATCAAAACCATATCGCACTCGAGCATGGCCTTATGCTCCTGTATAAAAGGAATCAGGTTTGGAGACCCTATTTCTTCTTCTCCTTCAAGTAAATATTTCACATTTACCGGCAGTTCAGTTCCGGTTTTGAGAAATGACTCTATTGATTTAATATGGGTGAACGATTGTCCCTTGTCGTCGCTGGCGCCACGGGCGTACACGCGGCCATTTCTGACCGTAGGTTCAAAAGGTGAAGTTTCCCAAAGTTCTATGGGATCGGGCGGCTGAACATCGTAATGTCCGTAAATCAAAACAGTAGGGCGGCGATCTTTGTGCGGGCATTTTTCTGCATATACAATCGGGTGGCCCTTGGTTTCATAGAGCTGAACATCATCCATCCCAATCGCATCGAGTTGATTCTTCAGAAATGAAGCTGCCTTTAAAACATCGGCATTTCTGTCGGGGTCTGTACTGATACTTGGGATTCGCAGAAATTCAAACAGTTGCTTTTTAAAGATGTCAATGTTTTGATCAATGTGATTTTGAACTGAAGTCATGAATTTCTTTAAAGATTAACGTTAATTCATCGACAGGGACTCTGCCTAAAACGATCGTACTCTTTCCTGTTGGATCCAGCCGTACATGCCGTTTTCGAGTCGTACGTAATACCATTCTGTTTGACCGGCACTTCTCCTGGTATCCACCGTCATGGTGTAGCCTTCATAGGCATGGCTGACGGAGGGAGAATGGGTTGAAGGCCGTTCATATACAATAGCCTGACGATCCACCATAACAGCTGTATCATAGCGATTGTCATGGTAGTAGAGATAGAGCGAGGATAGCATCAATAACAGTGACAGTATCCCGGTGGCATAACCGGATCTTTTCAGCCATACGGCGGCTTTGTTGGTAAACCAGGAACCAATCAATCCGCCCACTCCGAGATTGAACAGAATAATGCCTGTAATCATCAGGGTTGATGCACCGATCATGCTTCCCATCCACTCAAAAAAACGGTCCCAGGGTAATTTTGGTAAAACGGCCGATCGTCTGTCAAACTGGTCATTGACATAGTCTAATGTCTGATAGGCATCCTCCCGGGTATCAGGAAACAGTCCAGCTTGCAGCAAGTAATACTTGGCAAGCCCCAGAGAATCCTGGTACATCGATGCAAGAGCCATATTATAATACAGTTTACCTGAAAGCCGGCCGGTCTCTTCAATCGATCTGTAAATATCGAAAGCTTCTTCCACTCTCTGCTGTTCCATCAGGGAGTTGGCATGATCGAATTGTGCCTGTTGAGCCTCTGCCCGGCAAGAAATGATTAAACAAGTGATCAATACAGATAATGCAAACAAACTCCTGGTCATAATGAAGCTCTTAGCTGTTTTAACAGAATCCGGGTTTGGTTGACATCATTCGCAATATCTTTGCTGTCTTCAACAGGGGCGTAGCTTATATTGGCACATTTATCAAGGATATTCCTGAGTTTGCGATTCAGTTCGTCGTTATTTACCCGTTTTTTTGTTTCTTCACAGATCTCTTTGGTGGAAAGTCCTGCAGCGGGCAGTCCGGTGCGGTCTGTGATGTAACCGGTAACCGCTTTATGCAGCAAATTATAGACTTCTTTTGATTCGTCATTGGGCACTTTTTCTTCGGCTTTCAAAAGCAGCTCCTCAACTTTATCCCAGGCGTGGTGGGCACGGGCGAAATCTTTATCGGTTTGTAAACGCTTCATCAGTCTTTTTTGTCGCCATGCAATAGCCAGGGCGAGGAGTGGGATAAGAAATCCTGCCCATAGCCAGCGGCTGCCGAATATGTCGTTATCTCCGGCCTGTTTCCAGATCGCAAGTCCGGTTCGGAGTTGCAGGTTAAGATCATTGCCCGCATCAGCTACGGTTGCAGCAGGATCCCTGATGATTTCAAAGTTTACCGGCGGGAGAGTGGTAAATTCAAAATTTCTCCGGTCGGGATTATAATATGCAATCCGGGTTTCCGGTAACGTGAAGGTTCCCGCTGTTCTTGGCACGACCCGGTCTCTAAACGTGCGGGTGCCGCTGATTGTGGTGCCTCTTCTGGAGATATCGGTTTCTTCCTGGGGAGAATACACTTCAAAATTGTCAGGAAATGTGTAATTCGGCCTGCCAAGCAAGGGCAGATTTCCATCACCGCGAATGGTTGTTATCACTTCAATCGACTCTCCGACATATGCCTGTGTCACCGACGCTTTGCGTTCAATATCGAACCTGCCGACCGCCCCAATCGACTGGGCATTTTCCGGGGAGCCAATTCGTTCTACAGTCAGGGGTACTTCTTCGGTTTCGATAGTCACTCTTCGCTGATTGGTTCCCAGCCCTCCGAAAACACTGCCAAAGGGATCATTTCTGCGCGGCTGGGTCCGGATCCCCAGGTTCAGTTCAAACGGGCTGAGTTTCAGCTCACCGGATCTTGAAGGAAACAGGGCGTAACGCAGCAGCGTTGCCTTGCGATAGCGTACATCACCAAGTATGACAGATTCAGCCCGTGGCTGTTCAATGTTTTCAAGCTGTTCTTTCCAGAACCCATCCGTTCGCCAGCCGGGAGAGGGTTGATAGGAAGTTACTTCAACACCCGATTTAAAGTATATTACAAGACTGGCAATGAGCTGTTGCCCTACAATGGGTTCGGTGTCATCCACTTCAATACGGGCAAATATATCCGGCCTTCTCTCCCCGGCTTCCGCCTGGAGAGATCGTTGTTCCACAACTTCTACACTCAATGGGTTGGTCGTGTATTCCTCACCGTCGACGGTAACACTGATCGGAGGAATCCGGAAGTTTCCGCTTTCGCGGGCTATCAGTGTATATGTATAAGACGTAGCGGTTTGCGTTCGTCCGTTAACGATCGAAATGCTTTGCCCACGGGACGGATTGGAACTGAGTATTCTGATACCGTCGATTTGAGGCAGTGATGGCAAGTCTATATTTCTGAGCGACTCGCCTTTTACTTCAATTTTGAGTGTAAACTGTTCACCGACAAAAACCTGATTTTCAGACAGGGAAGCCTCGAGATTAAAATCCTGGGCGTGTACCGTTGATAGGTAGCCGATAGGTACCGCAAAGAATAAAGCAAATAGAAGTAATTCTTTTTTACCAATCTTTTTCATCATCACTGGGCTCCTCTTGAGCATCTTTCTTGCGGTCTCTGAGCAGCTCACGTTCTCGTTGTTCAAGAGCTTCCAGAATACTTTCAGCCTCTTCCAGGCTCATGGGTGCTTCCTGTTCCTGCTGATCTTCAGGTGCATCTCCGGGATCCTGTTGCTGATCCTGCTGCTGATCATCACCCGGGTTCTGGTCCTGGTCCTGCTGCTGATCATCCTGTTGTTGCTGGTCGTCCTGCTGATCCTGATCCTGATCTTGATCCTGTTGCTGTTGTTGCTGTTGCTGTTCACGAATGGCAAGCTCATAATTATGCTTGGCGTCTTCATCATCGGGATTGTTTCTCAGGGCTTCCCGGTAATACTGTGCTGCCATTTCAAGTTGATTGGCTTCAGACATAAGGTTTCCGATATTGTAATCCGCAAGTGATTTTTCTCTTGGATTATCCGTCAGGGATTTAAACTGTTCATATGCCTGCAGGGCTTCTTCAGTTTGTCCCATTCTAGCCAATGAATTGCCAAGATTAAAATGAAGCCGGGCGTTATCCGGGTCCGACAGGATTGCCTGTCTGTACAATTCGGCCGCGGTTGAATAATCTCCGCGCTCATAAGCATCGTTGGCTTTACGGGCGTCGCTGGGAGCAAATGCAAGCAGAAAAATTAGTAAAACAGTTAGTAATCTGTACATGATTGCCTGGAATTCTCAAAACAAACGTTGTAGGAGGCTTTGCAAAATCACTTCGTGTTCAGAAAATGAGTCCCAACAGCCGTCGGGGTTCAGAAAAAGAGCCTGGTATTGCAAAGCCTCCTTGTAATCAATACTCAACGTATTTATGACAATAGAATTATAGTTTTATATAGATTCTGCAACGGAAATTGTTTCATCGTCCATCTGCATATTGGTATAAACATTGGAAACATCATCAGCATCATCAAACATTTCCATCAATTTAAAGTTGGACCTGGCCGTCTCCGGGTCCACTTTAACTTCTGTCATCGGTATTTGGATGAGTTCGGCCGATTCAATTTCAACACCAGCTTCTTCCAGCTCATTACGCACATTAAACAGATCTTCCCGGGCTGTGGAAATGATAAAAAAATCATCCTCTTTGTTGATATCTTCTGCTCCCGCATCAATGGCAATGAGCATCAGTTCTTCCTCATCGTGGCCTTCGGCTTTAATCCGGATTGTCCCTTTTTGTTCAAACAGGTAGGCGACTGATCCGTCGGTGCCCAGGTTGCCGCCAAATTTGGTAAAAAGATGACGAATCTCACCAACGGTCCGGTTATAATTGTTGGTGGTAACCTCGATGAAATAGGCAATACCGCCTGGCCCGTATCCTTCGTAGGTCGTCTCTTCATAATTGCCGGTTCCATCATCCAGCTCACCGGTGCCCTTCTTAATGGCTCGTTCGATGTTATCTTTGGGCAAGTTTACTGCTTTGGCATTTTCTATAGCCAATGATAAACGGGGATTGTGCTCGGGGTCGCCTCCGCCATCCCGGGCTGCTACGGAAATCTCACGTATATGCCTGGTAAATACCTTGGCTCGTTTGGAATCTTCTTTTGCTTTTTTGTGGCGAATATTCGCCCATTTGGAATGTCCTGCCATTATGATCTGGGAATCAATAAGTTTTTGAATGTTTTAGCGTAGTAAATATAACGTAATTGAAAATTTTCACCTAATGGGTGGATTTTCACCAGGCGAATATTTTCTTGAAAACCAGGATACTCTTAGCCTGTATTATTCACTCCCGAATTCTTGGGATAGATGGATTTAACCATTGTCTGCTAAAAAGATACCTCAAATAAAGCTCGCATGTTTAACTACATTTTCGCCGGTACAAACGTAATTTTCACTACGTGGGAATCGCTTTGCCCGGTGCGCTTCGCGTACTAAAATGAGCCCCGGCCGCCGTCGTGGTGCAAAAAATGAGTCCCGAGACAGCCGTCGGGGGGCCTTGAGCCCCCCGTCAGCCGTACTTGTTGCGTTGTGCAACAGGAACAACCGCCGGAATAAAAAAATGAGCCCCCCGTCAGCCGTCTCCGGGGGAAACATGAGACAGCCGTCGGGGTACAAAAAAATTGTTTGTTGAATGATGCAGTTCAGGGTTGTCGGAGGATGTTAATGATAACCTGATATTGTGAATTCCTTTTGCATAAACAAAACGATAAAGGTTAAAATATATTTGAGAACGATCTTCTTTTCACAAATAATGGTTGTAAGTTCAAAGCAGGTAGGTTTACTGCATTGGTGTTGAGGTAGTCATAAATGTTTGAGATTATCCGCACAATGGCATTCAATTTATTAAATTAAAAAACAGCAATTGAAAAAGAAATCCAAAACATGAATATCGGTATAGTTTGCTATCCAACTTTTGGAGGTAGTGGTGTCATTGCCACTGAACTTGCGAAAGGGCTTGCGCTGAGAGATCACAAAGTTCACATCTTGAGTTATGCCCGTCCTGCAAGGCTCGATACGTTTCAGACAAATATAGCCTATCATGAGGTCGATCTCAGCAGTTACCCGCTCTTTGAGTTCCCTCCCTACGATTTAGCCCTTGCCAATGTTATAGTCAATTTGATCCAATTTGAAAAACTGGATGTATTGCATGTTCACTATGCCATACCCCACGCGACCAGTGCATACCTGGCCAAGCAGATTTTGGCAGAGAAGGCCGCCCATGTACCCATCATTACGACCTTGCATGGCACCGATATTACCATTGTGGGGAGCGACCCGAGCTATAAACAGGTCGTCGATTTTTCGATCAATCAAAGTGATGGCGTCACCGCTGTCTCGGAATACCTGAAAGAAGAGACTTACAACCGGTTTGATATCCGAAAAGATATCCGGGTGATCCCCAATTTTATCGATATTGAACGCTTCAAACAGACCAAAAAAGGACATTTCAAAAAGGCGATTAGCCCGGAAGGGGGAAAAGTACTCGTTCATGTCTCCAATTTCAGGGAGGTAAAACGGGTTCCGGAAGTTGTGAGTGTTTTTCACAAAGTGCTGCAAAATGGTATTGAGGCGAAGCTTTTGATGGTCGGTGATGGTCCCGACAGGCAAAAAGCCGAAAGCCGGTGCCGGGAGCTTGGAATATGTGATCAGGTTCGGTTTTTGGGAAAACAGGAGCAGGTTGAAGAGGTATTGTCTGTGGCCGACCTGTTTTTGATCCCATCGGGTAGTGAAACATTCGGTCTGGCAGCCCTGGAAGCGATGAGCTGCAGCGTGCAGGTCATCAGTTCCAATATCGGCGGGTTGCCCGAAGTAAATATCCACGGAGAAACCGGTTACCTGTGTGATCTCGATGATATTGACTGTATGGCCGACTATGCGGTTAAAATACTCAAAGATGATAAATTGCATGCCAGAATGGCCAAAAATGCACGAAAAAGAGCTGAAATATTTGAACTTGGCAAGCTTGTTAGCGTATATGAATCTTATTACAAAGAAATTGCTGCCGGCATGAAAAAAGGGCAGTAAGGATTTTTTTTAAAAAAAATTGTAAGGATTTTCACCGGCGCCGATCATACTTAACAGGAGAGTGAATAAAAATCAAAGAGAGTGTCAGTCAAGCCATCCATACCGAATAAAACTGTTTTGGAAATCCTTCAACTGATTGATGGCCGCCCCTCTGCGCCGAAACCGGTTATCTTCAGATTTTCAGCCGAAGAGGAAGGTTCACTTTATCGGTTGGCCGACGTACTTCAAAAAAGGGGCTATACCATCTGCCTGGAAAAAGTATCACCCGGCAGATGGAGTTGCAGCGCAACCCGGGAAATAATGCCTGAAGAAGAGCCGCTTGACATATTGTGTATCAGGATGGTTCATCTTGCCGACAAGCACGAGGCGGTTTTTGATAATTGGGAGACGCTGATTGAGGGAAAAAAATCGATCGGGTAGTTTGCATGACCTTGGTGGGATTGAAACAGGCGGAACCTTGGCTCTATTGAACCTTGATGTTAAGTAATAATAACTTATTTAAAAAAATTCAGATACCGGGCACGAATCGCCGGGGTTTTTCGTTCTATATCATATAATTTAATATTGAACTATAATAACGAACCATTATGTCTGATACATTAAAAGCAACCATATGGGCCATAGACCCTACACACTCAGAAATTAAATTTAAAGTCAAGCACCTGGTTATCTCGACGGTTACCGGTGAATTCAAGGATGTCCGGGGCAAGGTCGAGAGCGAATCCGATGGATTTGCAGGGGCTTCGGTCTACTTTGAAGCAGATGTCAATAGCATCGATACGGGTAATGAAGACCGGGATGCGCATTTGAAATCGGAAGATTTCTTCAAAGCTGATGAATATCCCAGGCTTACTTTTGAGTCAAAAAGCTTAAAGGTAACAGGTGATGATGAATATGAAATGACCGGGGATATAACCATTCGGGGAACGTCTAAACCAATTACACTGAAGGCGATCCATGGTGGAACCGTTGAAGATCCCTATGGCAATACCAAAGCCGGTTTTGAGATTACCGGTGAATTAAACCGGAAGGATTTCGGATTGGAATGGAATGCCGTAACAGAAGCCGGCAATGTCGTTGTTGGCGATAAAGTTAAGTTAGCCCTGGATGTGCAGCTTATAAAAGAGGAAGAGTAAAGTCGCCTCAAAAAGTCATAATAAAAAAACCGTCGCGGCATCCGTGGCGGTTTTTTTATTTGAGGTTATGCTGATGAGCCGAAAATGAAACCGGATCTCTTTGGGTGTGTCATCGAAACCGGATCTCTTTGGCTATGTCACCGAAACGCTTTATTCGCTTCCTTAATGATGATTTACCTGATTTCCCGTCACACGGAAATGTGTCAGCTATTCAGTGTAAATTGCATTCTGGCAACATCAGGCAAGAAGTTTTGTTACCTCTCTGGCGGCATCTTCAAGTAAAACCGCCGAGATCACATTCAGGTCACTGTTGTCGATGATCTCTTTTCCTTCCTCCGCATTCGTGCCTTGAAGGCGTACGATAATCGGGACATTAACTACCTTTTTGGCAATTTCAGGGTCTTTGATTGCTTCAATCACACCACCGGCTACCCGGTCGCAGCGTACAATTCCACCAAAAATATTGATCAGGATCGCTTTCACATTCTTGTCTTCCAGGATGATTCTGAAGCCATTTTTTACAGTATCCACATTGGCACCGCCTCCTACATCGAGAAAGTTGGCCGGCTCTCCTCCGGATAGTTTGATGATATCCATGGTGGCCATAGCCAGGCCGGCGCCATTAACCATGCACCCCACATTTCCGTCGAGTTTGATGTAGTTGAGATCGTATTTAGAGGCTTCGATTTCGGTAGGATCCTCTTCAGCCAGGTCGCGCAGCTCTGCATACTTTTTTTGCCGGTACATGGCATTCTCATCAAAAGCATACTTGGCATCCAGGGCATAGACTTCACCATCGGGGGTACGAACCAGCGGGTTGATTTCAACCATATTTGCATCGGTTTCTTCGTAACATTTGTAGAGGGCCAGGATAAATTTCACTGCCTTTTTAAATGCATCGCCTTCAAAACCGAGTGCAAAGGCCAGGCGCCTGGCCTGGTTGTGCTGCAGGTCCATTCCGGGTTCCACCCACTCTTTGATAATTTTTTCAGGTGTTTCTTCGGCCACTTTTTCAATCTCCACACCACCCTCGGTCGACACCATGATAACGTTTTTACTTTTGGCCCTGTCGAGCAAAATACCGAGATAAAATTCCTGGTCGATATCGACACCCTCGGTAACATAAATGGTTTTGATCTCCTGGCCGGCCTCTCCTGTCTGAATGGTCACGAGCGTATCACCGAGCAGGGATTCGGCGGCTTTCCTGACTTCCTCGACAGACTTGCAAAGTATCACACCTTTGGCATTATTCTTTTTCGTTCGGCCTTTTCCACGCCCGCCGGCATGAATCTGAGCTTTAACTACAAAAAGAGAGGACCCGTCAGCTTTCATTTTTTCGGCTGCCGCTACCGCTTCGTCTGCCGAAGTTGTCGCTACTCCGGCCGGTACGGCTACCCCGTAACTTTCTAAAATATCTTTTGCCTGATACTCGTGAATTTTCATAACAGATGGCTGTTTTCAGTCGATGGTTAGTAAATAAAAACGCCTCCCATAATAGCCAAAACCTCTTCGAAAAGAAAGTACACAAATCCGGATTGGATTACACTGTATCAATTCCTAATTTTGGTTTCAAAAATTACGACTGAGGTAATTTCTTGGAGAAAACACAAATCATGTCTGCCGAGGATTTGAATCGCACCTATATGCGATTTGCTCATCAGATTCTTGAGCCGTACGACAATCCCACCCATCCTGCAATTGTAGGAATGCAGACCCGGGGTGTTTACATGGGAAGGCGGATTATTGACATCATCGAAAAGGAGTATCAAGCGGTGCCCGATTTTGGCTTGCTGGATGTTACTTTTTACCGGGACGATTTCAGGTCGAAATTAAAAATGCCTGAAGTGAAGATTACAGATATTCCATTTGACCTGTACGACCGCGATGTGGTTCTGATTGATGATGTTTTGTATACCGGCCGGACTGTCCGCTCAGCCATGGATGCTTTGATGGCATACGGCCGGCCAAGAAGCATTCGGTTCTGCTGCATGATAGACAGGGGCCACAGGGAGCTGCCGGTTTCGGCCGATTATGTTGGAATGAAAGTTCCCACACATCCGGATGAAGAGGTGGCGGTGAAAGTAAAACAGCTGGACGGGGAAGATGCCGTGTATCTGATTAATATAGACGGGGAGGCGGATGGTTGAATTAGCAGATGCAGTACGTGATTATCCGTTCCGGCAGAAACATCTGTTAGGGCTCAGTGATTACACCCGCGATGATATTTTATTTGTACTGGATCAGGCAAAATATTTCAGAGAGATACTGGACCGGCCGGTGCCAAAGGTTCCCACCTTGCGCGATAAAACGATTGTGAATCTTTTTTATGAAAACAGTACGCGCACGCGTCTCTCCTTTGAACTGGCCCAAAAACGGATGGGTGCTGATGTAGTAAATTTTTCAGCAGGCACATCAAGTGCTCAAAAAGGGGAGTCTCTGAAGGATACGATCCGAAATATCAGTTCGATGAAAATCGATATGGTTGTCGCCCGGCATGAAAGTCCCGGTGTGCCTTACTTTTTAACACGGCAGGTGGATGCGGCAATCATCAATGCCGGTGACGGGGCACATGAGCATCCCACACAAGCGCTGCTCGATATGTTTACCATGCAGCAAATTTATCCGGATCTCAGGGGGAAGAAAATTGCGATTATCGGGGATATCTCCTACAGCAGGGTGGTACGTTCCAATATCCTGGGCTTGAGTAAAGTCGGGGCCAAAGTCGTTGTTTGTGGCCCCAAAACCATGATGCCGGCCTTTGTTGACGCTCTCGGAGCCCATGTGTCGTACAATCTGGAAGAGACACTGGCCTGGTGTGATGTGGCAATGGCTTTGCGGATTCAATTGGAAAGACAGGGGAATGCAACGGAGCTGTTTCCCAGTATCCGGGAATACCATCAGAAATTCGGCATCAAAATGGAGCATCTGGAGAAGTATCCCAATTTTACAGTGATGCATCCCGGCCCTATCAATCGTGGTGTTGAAATGGAAAGCGATGTCGCCGACAGTGACCGGGCGGTCATCCTGAACCAGGTCACAAACGGCGTTGCCGTCCGAATGGCTGTACTTTATCTGCTCAGCGGCAATACGGGCGGGTAACAGTTTTACAGTGTGTCAGTGTGTCAGTGTGTCAGTGTGCCAGTTGCCAGTTGGCAGTTACCAGTTATCAGTTATCAGTTATCAGTTATCAGTTATCAGTGGCAGTGACAGGTTAAGCAAGGTACAAGATACAGGATGTCAGTTTTTTAGTGTTGATGTGCCTTCAGGTTTTGCTTTGGAAAGCGAGATTAAATGTTTTATTACGAGATACAGTGTTACAGTGTGTCATAGGACAACGTAAGTATTGAGACTGAGGTTATGGAGCTTATCCCTTCTGATTAATTTGGAATTAGAGTTCAAAATTCATCATTCGATTGCTGAATTTTCGATATTTAATTCTTCCTGCCGGGAGCACCAAAAAAAGCGGAGGTTTCAGTCTCAGCTTTTTACGTATGATATGAAATGAATTTCTTTCTACTCTCTTTTCGGATTACTTCTCCGGGCGCAAAGGCAAACATAAGAGCCAGAAGCGCAGGAATCACTGGCCAGGTAGTTGAACACATTTTCATCGATCCAGGCAATTGTGGTTCCGGGAGTAATCTCCAATGTTTTAGGATAGAAGGATTTACCGATGATCCGTACAGTCATCTCCTTATGTATCGGGTCCATAGCTGTATAACGGATCGTTATCGGTTGTGCCTGCCAAAAAAATATGCCATTAAACACCATCACTCCCCTCCCTTGCCAAGGCACAAGCACTCTCTAATGACAACTCCCTGCCAACAGGTTTTCTATCCACCACTTCAACTCAGTTGACATGCTCCTGGCATCCCAGTATTCCCCCAATCCAACTGCTACTCTCAAACCAAGTGCCGGGAATTGTTCCATAGCATTAGCCATTGCAGCCCGCATATTTCCCATTTCCCTGTCGAGTTTATGAAAATATTTATAGGCATCATCGGTATGCAGTAAAAAACAACTTTCTTCTGCCAATCGCATGAAGTAAATCAGGTGGTTCTTTTGCAATTGCAAATCTTTGCCATGCTCCTTTAGTTTAATCGTTGCATATTCACGGATGGTTTCAAAGAGGAAAAAACGTGTTTCACCATGTTCATTTTCCTGTGTGTATAGCAGATTTTTATTCACTAACGATTCCATTTGCTGAACAAAAGCAAAATCAATTTCAGGATAAGAAGCAGGAGATGGTACTGCCGGATTACGCAAATACATCGCCTGACGAGCCCATTCTCCCATGTCCGGATTTTCTACTGCTGCAGTCACTGCCCACGCTGCATCCATATTACTTCCACCCGAAAAAACGGACAACCTGCTTAGCAACTGCTTTTCTTCCTCATCCAGTAAGTGATAACTCCAATCAATGGTAGCATACAATTTACGGTGACGCTCAGGCATATCACGCGTTCCGGAAGTAAGGAGGTTGAGGCTTCTGTTAAGATGAGGCAGCATCTCACGGGGGCTTAGTATTTTACTGCGGGCTGCAGCCAGTTCAACAGCAAGTGGAATGTGGACAACGCAAGGTACAAACCACTCCGATTAACCAGATTAACCAGGGGTCGGCCACCCACAGACAGGTAAAGAAGCAAAAGACCATACAGGATTTCAGCCTGTGTAATTGCGGTTATGTAGAGTGGGTGGATGGATTGAGACTCAACCTATAGATAAACTTTTGAATCGGGTTCGTGCCTCATTAATTCCGAAATTACATTTGTATCGAGTAAATACATTAGTTGAAATCCACGGGTTTCCGAAGGGGTTCATTGGGCAATTTCTGAAACTTCACCCACGAAAATACTCAAAACTCACTTCTCAATACTCACGACTATAATCTACCTTCTCGTCAATACTATACCGGCTACTGCGATCGCCGAGCCGGTATACTGCAACAAATTCAGCTGTTCATTTAACAGCAAGACACCGAAGGCCAATCCCAGGACCGGAACCAGGTTTTGATAGGCTGAAGTACGAATTGCCCCTACCCTCGCCAACCCGTTATTCCAGATCAGGTAGGCAAGGCCGATGGAGAGAGCCCCGCTATAAATAACTCCCCCATAGGCTGCCGCGGAAATGTCTGTCCAATTGGTGGCATACATTTCCGGAATAGCAATGGCTGTGAGTGAAAAGGCACCTATGGCAATCATCATCCCGGAGAATTGAAGCGGTGAATAACTGCTCAGATATGATTTGGAGTAAATGGAATAGATCCCAAAGACAAACGCAGCCACAATGATCAGCATATCGCCAAGAAAGCTTTCCGAGCTGAATGAAACGGGATTATCTCCGCCGGTAATAATGACGATTACGCCCGTAAAACCGAGAACGACTCCAATAGCTTTGAGCCGGGTCATCTTTTCATAGGCAAACAGATGTGAGACTACGGCAACCCAAATCGGAATGGTTCCGAGCATAATGGCCGCATTTGCCGCAAATGTGAAATTAATACCCACGATGAATAGCCATTGATAGAGCAGATTCCCAAACAACCCGAGCAGAAACAGAGGGAGTAAATGGCGCACTGGAATTTTAAACCAGTCGCCTCTTTTCCAGATGAACATCCAAACGAGCAACGCTGCCAGCAGAAAACGCAATGCATTAAACGTATGCGGGCCAATCTCTTCAAGACTGGCTTTGATAACTGTAAAATTGAGCGCCCAGATCAGGACAGCCACAAACAGGGTGAAATCAACAAAATTGAACGGCGTTGTTTTCTTCAATGGATTACCAAACCTTTGTAATTTAAAACCGTAAAATAATGCAGATAGGGGAGGAAAAATATAAAAGTTTGAAGCACTATCTCTAAACAAGCGCAGGATTGTTGTACTACCTGTTAGCAGGATACGATTTGATTTTAACTGCTGAAGATCGGCCGAATGTTTGCCCGGATCAATCCGGGGCCGTAAACCTGATTGTATGCAAAGGAAAAATAATCAATCCGGCGACCTTTTTTTTGATTGTAGTTGAACGATTTTAAAAATTTTGTAGTTTTGGTGACTTATATTCAGAGTATGACTATCAGTCATATTTAATAGTGACTATTGAATAGTGGCCATTGAAAAGATTGGAGAATTTTTGGGAACAGCTGAACGAAAACAACGCGAAAAAGAAAAGCGCCGTGAATCGATTATCAATGCGGCCGAGCACGTAATCCTTCAAAGAGGGTTTGAAGCGGCTACCATGGATGAAATCGCGGAACACGCGGAATTGAGTAAAGGGACGCTTTATCTCTATTTCAAGAACAAAACGGCTCTCTACCTGGCCATTTGCGCACGGGGATCAGAGAAGCTCAACCGGCAGTTTGCCAAAGTTCTCGCCGCAGATAAAACCGGGATCGAATTGGTACGGATGCTGGGTGAGATCTATCTCTCATTTGTGAAGGAAAACCCGATTTACTTTAATGCTTTTTCGTTTTATGAAAGCATCCTGGACCAGGAATTTCTGGCCAATAACAAGATGGCACACAAATGTGAGGAAAATTCCCGTGAAGCCATGGCATTTATTACCCGCACCCTGCAAATCGGTATGCAGGACGGTTCGATCGACGATTCCTATGATCCGAAACAACTGGCTGTTATAATTTGGGCGAGCTCCCGCGGTATTGTACAGGTTGCCTATCTCAAATCAATGGGCCATCACTTTAAGATGATTGATGATATGGATCTGGATGTAGAATCCATGATCACTTCCTTTATTCAGCTGTTGGAGAAAGGAATGACAAAAAATTAAATGACTGATGGTCATTTTTTGAAACTTTTTGTATCAGCCCACGTAAGTGGTAGCAACTATTTTAACCGGTTTTCCCGGCCAATACTTTTCATGTGGAAGTGATTGGAGGGGAGAATTGAAGCGACAACCATATTAAAACAGGATTCGATACCATGGCAATTGCCAGGCTTATATTTTTTGTGTTCCTGATAACCTTTTTTCTTGCCAGTGAATTATACGCACAGTTCGAACGGGGGGAAATACCAGATGAACTGACGCTGACTCTTGATGAGGCCATAGAAATTGCCCTGATCAATAACTACATGCTGCAAAAGGGTATGCTCGATATCGAATATTCAAATGCCCAGATCCGCGAAGCGTGGGGGTCGGTTTACCCGCAGGTCAACGCCTCCGGCAATTATAACAGAAATATTATCTCGCCGAACCCTTTTGCCGGTTCTGAAGCCGGAGGGCTTTTTGATCTGTTCGGGTCCATAGAATGGTTGAATTTCAATGAAAACGCAAGAACAGATGGCGACCCCGAGACCGAACCCATTTCGTTTGAAGAATTTATTGAACGACAGGAAGAGGGTATGCGGGAAGCCGGTATCTCCCCGGAAATGCCCGATAACCCCTTTGCAGTTGATAACCAGTTTGATTTCGGCGTTTCTGTTACACAAACACTTTATAATGGCGGTGCTTTTGCAGCAATTCGGGGAGCAAAGCAATTGCGAAGAATCAGCCAGGACCAGTTTCAGCGTGAACAGCAATTGGTCGTCGAAGAGATCAAAAATTCATTTTATTCAGCACTGCTTGCCGCCGAACAGGCCCATGTTCTCCGAAGTAGCGTCAGGCGGCTTGAGAGAACAGTAGAGGAAACCCGGAAATCTGTTGAAGCGGGTGTTTTGTCAAAATACGAAAGCAAGAGTGCAGAAGTGGAACTGGTAAACCTGGAAACCAATCTGATTGATGTTGAAAACCGGGCTGAACTTGCCGTGAAAAATCTCAGCCTGCAGTTGGGAATTCCGGTAAAAACAGATCTGAAGTTAAGAGGTTCACTTGAATTTAGTGGTGAACTCCAACCGGAAATGTTGAGCCCGGAGGAATCCTACAGACTGGCTATCGAACGCAGACCGGATGTAAGTCAGGTAAATGAATTTCTTGGTCTGCTCGATGTCAATAAAAGCATAACCCGTTCACGGTATTTGCCAACTGTCAACGCCTTCGCCAATGCAGCCTATATTGGAAATGTCCCTGACAATCGGCAGGTGGTATCGCAGGTGCCGGACGAACCGTTCTCTTTTACGGCAGCACAGCGCAGATTTTTCAGCGATTCATACTGGGATCCCGCTCTTTCTGTTGGAATCCAGGTTCAGTGGAGAATTTTTGACGGATTTCAAACCAGTTCACAGATCCAACAGAATAAAAATGAAATTCGTCAGGCCGAGATCGACAAGGAGATGCTGGAGAACGGGATTTACCTGGAGGTAGAACAGGCAATCAAGGACCTGGAGACAGCCTATAAACGAATCAGAAGCCAGGAACGCAATATTGAGCAGGCTCAGCTCAATTACGACAACTCATTGAGAAGGCTGCAGGAAGGGGTGGGAACTCCGCTGGAAGAACGTCAGGCGTCGTCCCTGCTCGATGAGAGCCGGCTGAATTACCTGTCGGCTGTATTTGATTATAAAACGGCGGTCAGTCGATATGAGAAAGCAACAGGAAAACCCGTCATTGAAAATCGTTAACAATTATAAGGTCAGGACCTGAATATTATGAAACGGAATTATATTGCATTATGGGCTGCAGGGATTTTTCTGGCAGCATTTGCAGCCTGTGAGATAGAGAATGAAAATGGAGACGGGAACAATGAACGGGTTCGCCTGATTCCCGTGGAGACGATAGATATCATAGCGGATTCGTTTGATGACTTTATCCGGGTAAGCGGCGTCGTGGAAGCGATAGAAGATGCAACTGTCTCTGCGGAAAATTCAGGGCTCATATTATCCATGCGCCAGCGGGGTGAGTATGTGCAGAAAGGAGAGGTGATCGCCAATATGGATGACAGGCTTAGCCGGGCTCAGTTCGAGGCAGCCAGAACCTCATTCGAGCTGGCCGATGACAGCTACCAAAGACTGAGAGCACTTTATGAGGATGAGATCATCAGCACCCAGGATTATAATAATGCGAAAGCCCGGCGTGATCAGGCGAAATCGCAGATGGAACAGGCAGAAAAACAACTCGGGGATACCCACATTGAAGCCCCATTCAGCGGCAGAATTGAAGAACGTTTTGTCCGAACCGGCGAGCTGATAAGCCCGGGAATGCCGGTAGTTCGGTTGGTTAACAGCAATAAAGTTCGCATGACCGCCGGTATCCCCGAACGATACTCCGGCCAAATCAGGGAAGGAAGCCCGGTTTATGTTAGAATGAGAAACCAGGAAGGCAGGATCTTCGAAAGTGTGGTTTCTTTTTCCGGTAATGTACTTGAAAGCTCTACGCGTACATTTCCTATAGAAATTGAATTTGAAAATTCCGCAGGAATCATGATGCCCGAAATGGTTGCCGATATCCGGGTAAAACGAGCGACGATCGAAAATGCCATCATAGTTCCCCGTACTGCAATTGTCAGGGATGAAGAAGGCACCAACCTCTACCGGGTCCGGGAAGAACATGGTGAAAAAGTAGCCGAAATGGTACCGGTCAGTACCGGTTTTGCCACCGGCCCGATAATCGAGATTACTGAAGGTATCCGTGAAGGCGATGAGGTCGTTATTTCCGGAATGAGTACTCTGAGCGACGGTGATCGCCTGAATATATTGAGCACCCGTAACAGCAATGACAAAGCCAGGGAACTTCAAAGGGAAGAAAGGCCCAAAATATCCTTCTGAAAAATCCGGAGTATAACCAACAGTGCCAGAAATTTTTTTGATCGCATATGAAACTCACTGAACTAACAATAAAAAACAGAACGGTAATACTTGTTCTGGCGGCTATCCTGGTCGTTGCCGGTGCATACAGCTACAGTTCTATTCCCAAGGAATCGAACCCGTCGATAGAGATACCGATCTTTATCATCAATACGATTTATCCCGGTATCAGCCCTTCGGATATGGAGTCACTGATCACCCAGCCCATTGAACGGGAACTGCAGGGCATCAGCGGTGTGAAAGAAATTCGATCGACAACCACCGAGAGCTTCAGCAGTGTGGTGGTTGAATTCGAACTGGATGTATCCATGACAGAGGCCAGTCAGAGAGTGCGAGAGAGGGTAGATCTTGCCCGAACCGACTTGCCTGCTGATGCCGAAGATCCCTTTATTGTTGAAATTGACCTGGATGATATTCCAATTATGACGGTAAACCTGTCGGCCGATTACCCGGTTTCGCAACTCACCCGGATCGCGGAGAGAATGGAAGACATGCTGGAAACGGTTTCCGGTGTTCGCGATGTGGAAGTGGTTGGCAAGGTGGAGCGGGAAGTGCAGGTCAATGTGGATTTGGCCACGCTGAACGGCTATCACTTAACCTTTGGCCAACTGATTGGGTCTATTCAGAATCAGAATCTGACCATCCCGGGCGGCACTGTCGGTGTCGATAAGATGGATTACCTGGTCCGGGTCAGTGGTGAATTCACCCATCCGCAAGAGATCGAAAACCTGGTGGTTGCCAGGTCGACAGCCGAAGGTGACAATCCCCGGGGACCTGGATTGGTTTACATGCGTGATGTTGCCGATGTGTTATTTGGATTCAAAGAGCGGGAGAGCTTTGCCCGGCTCCGGGCATACAAGGTTGAGGAAAACGGCCGTATGGCCGACCTTGATGAGGCAGATATCCGGGACAACGATGTGATCAGCCTCAATATCAAGAAAAGACCGGGTGTGAATGTACTTGAAACCGCTGAGGCAGTGATGAAAGCTGTCGAGGAATATCCTCTTCCAGCTGGAACAAACGTCCTTATCACCGGCGATCAAAGTGAAATGATAGACGAACTCATTTCTGACCTGGAGAACAGCATCATCAGTGGAATGTTGTTCGTAATCCTGGTCTTGGTATTTTTCCTGGGGATCAGGAATGCCCTGCTGGTGGGAACCGCCGTTCCGCTCTCCATTCTGGTTGGTTTTATTGTGCTATTTGGATTGGGGTATTCGGCAAACTTCATCATTCTCTTCAGTTTGATCATTGCCCTCGGCCTGCTTGTGGACAATGCGGTAGTGGTCGTAGAGAATATATACAGGTTCCGGGAAATGGGATATGGCCGGTTTGAGGCGGCAAAACTGGCGACCGATGAAGTAGGCTATGCCCTGATTGCAGCCACATCCACACTGGTTGCGGCGTTTTTCCCCATGCTTTTCTGGCCGGGTTTGATCGGTCAGTTTATGAGTTACTTGCCAATGACCCTGATTATCGTATTGTTGTGCTCGCTGTTTGTGGCGCTTGTGATCTACCCGGTTCTTACAGCATATTTTGTACGGCTGGATAATGAAGAAAAGAAACCGATGACCACATTTGTCAAAGGGGTCCTGCTCGGCTCTGCGATTTTCCTGGCAGTGGCAATCGGGATGGCCAATGTTACCACTCTGGTCGTAAGCATTCTGGCTATTATCTTTTTTGTCGTGACATTTAAATACCTGATCAAACCGGCATCACAGCGATTTACGGAAGTCACGCTGCCGGCTGTCATTGCCGGTTACCGCAGATTTCTTGAATGGATGCTCGACAGGGATTACACCGTCAGATATGCCATGTTCAGGAATACATTAGCCCTGGGCTCACTGACCATTGCTGCCCTGCTGGCTGTATTGGGGGGATTGATTGGCCTTTTCTCACCGGCATCGGTCCTGCTGTTTTACGCAGCCGGCCTGTTTGCCGCCATTGGAGTATTCTTTATCATATTACATCTGTTAGAGGCGATGTTTTTAGGCGGTAAAGTATCTGTGGTGATCGGCCTGTGCCTGGGAGCATTCATCTCTATGATTCTGTTTGTAGTGTCTTTGGGTACTGAAGTGGGTATGATGATTTGGATCTACCTGCTGGGGCTTCCGGCTGCCCTGGTTGTTATTGGACTGATCGGGATGCTCAGACGATCGGAGAAGAAACTCATTTTGACCGATAACAGGGCTCTGCTGTTAAATTCTGTTATGGGTGTTTTGATCAGCATTTTCGGCCTATTCAGCCTTGCACCAACCGGAGTTGAATTTTTCCCGGAAACGGATCCCAATAATATTGTTATTGAACTTGAAGGCCCAATCGGGATGAATGTATTTGCCAGCGACGCTATCGCCCGTGAAGTTCAGCAGCGATTATACAGGCTGATTGATGAAGATCCACTGGTAAAAGCCAATATTGAGAATATTCAGGCAAATGTCGGGGTGTCGGGCGATCCGTTTTTTGGAGGCGGGGCCCAAAGCCCTGAGCGGTCGCGGATGACCATTAACCTGGTGGATTATGGTGACAGGGCTGAATCGTCCAGCATCACCATGAGTAAAATCCGGGAAATTGTGCGCGACATACCGGATTTTGTTATTAATATTGATGGCGAACAGGTAGGTCCTCCCACCGATGCACCTGTAAATATTGAGGTGTCAGGAGAGGATTTTGATGAAATAGTGAGAATAACCAGGGAAATCACCGACATTATTACGGAAGCATCGGTAACCAGGCAAATCCCCGGGCTGGTGGATGTAAGAAATAATGTAAGCGGGGGATTACCTGAATACCGGATTTTGGTGGATTATGAACGGGCCAGCCGGTTCGGACTCAACATGTCGGATGTTGCCCAGACCATTCGAATAGCAAATAACGGCCTTGAAGCCAGCAAGTGGAGAGATGGTGAGGATGAGTACGACATCGTTGTCAGGCTCAAACCCGAAGACCGGCAAAACCTGGAAAGCCTGAGAGACCTGAATGTCGGATCGATGGACGGATTTGTTCCCCTGGTTGCAATTGCAGACTTTGAAGAAGGAATTGGCCTCGGCAGTATTACCAGGCTCAATCTGCAGCGGACAGCCACAATTGAAGGACAGGCTGCGCCCGGATTCAGCGGTCCCGAAGTGTTGAACGAAGTACAGGCACTGCTTGCCGACTACCGGGAAAACCTGCCGCCGGGATACACGATGGAATACACCGGGGAGAGCGAGGAGCAGGAAGAAGCCTTCGGGTTCCTGACCACAGCTCTTCTGGTCGGATTTGCACTCATTTTCTTGGTGATGCTTGCTAAATTCAACAACATCGTATCGCCGTTTATCATCATAACAGCGGTTGGGCTGAGCCTTATCGGGGTACTCCTGGGTCTGATTTTGACCCGTACAGCCTTTGGCCTGATGACCTTCATCGGGATTATTTCACTGGCTGGGATCGTATGTGTGAATAACATCGTATTACTCGATTATGTCAAACAATTGACGGAAAAAGGCAAATCCAGGCGGGATGCGATTATCGAGGCAGGCGCCATCAGGTTTCGCCCGGTGTTGCTCACTGCACTGACAACAATTTTGGGCCTTGTACCCCTGACATTCGGGATCAATATCGATTTTGTCAATCTGTTTGCAAACTTTGATCCGGATTTCCAGTTGGGTTCCGATAGTACGGCATTCTGGGGCCCGATGGGAATAGCCATTATCAGTGGCCTGACGTTTGCCACATTCCTGACCCTTGTGGTAGTGCCGGTACTCTATTCGGCGTTCGATTCCCTCTCGCAACGAATGGGTGCATTGATCACCGGTCGTACTACATAAGAATTTTACCCACAAAGATCGTAAATGAGAGACAACTTGAGCGGAATAAAAAAAAGAACGTCTTGATTCAAGGCGTTCTTTTATTCTGAAAATGAAATACTGACAACCATCGGACAATTCATTATTTTCTTCCACGAAACTTTAAACGAATTCAGATCCAGGTGATTCAACGACTGCAAACGGTATTTCTCTTTTTAGCTGCTGTAATCAATTTGTTCGTTTTTTTTACCCCCATCTATTCGAGGGCAGTACAGGATCCGGCCGGATGGATTGGTACTTTATTTGCCATTCTGCTTACCGGCGCAATGATCTTTAGTGCCTATTCTATTTTTCTCTACAAGAACCGGTACAATCAACTGAAATGGGTGAAAATTGCCACCTATTTCCAGACGGCAGTGCTGGCAGCGGCAGTCGGCATTCTGTTCACCCTGGGGGGGGTGGGCACTTTTCTGATGAAAGAAGCTTTGAGTGTACTTTTGGTATTGGTTGCGTTGATCGCACTGTGGCAGGCTTGGAGATTTATAAAGAAAGACCAGGAACTTGTTGAATCCATGGATCGAATTCGATAAACAGAAACATATTGACTGATACGCCGAGTTCGTCTGACTATCCAAAATTCAAAGTAATAACACTGCTGATCATTGGGTTAACTACTTTTGGAGCAGCACCCATTTTGGTCAGATATGCAACAGATGTCGAACCCATTGTGCTGGCTGCCATGCGCACACTGTTTGCGGTATTGATACTGCTTCCCTTTTGGCTGCCAAAACGAAAAACCATTAGTGAATTGCAAACGGCCGGCATCAGTACCGGTATGATGATGATTGCCGGTTTATGCCTGGGTCTTCATTTTACTTTCTGGATTGCATCCCTTCATTATACAAGTGTTGCTTCAGCCTCGGTACTGGTGACGATCCACCCGGTGATGCTGATCGTAGCAGAAAGCCTCATCTTCAAAAAGCGGTTCAAAGCTGTGGTATGGCTTGGGGTGATCATTGCATGTACCGGGTCGGTTATTCTTGGCTATTCAGATCAGGTCGGAGGAGGCGATTTCGAGAACCCGTTGCTGGGAAATATCCTGGCATTTACGGCAGCCGTGATATTTGTGATCTATTTTATGATTGGCCGGAAAATGCGTCAAAAGGCAGAGTGGATCGATTATGTGTTCCATGTTTATCTGCATGCGGCCATTGCCTGCAGTGTATTAACCCTGATCTGGGTGGGAGGATGGCCATATCTGTCTGTATCGGCAGTATTAATCGGTATTATCCTTGCCGCCGGTCCTACTGTCATTGGTCACGGATCAATGAACTATGCCGTGAAATATATCTCCCCGACAATACTGTCAACACTTATCCTCTCTGAAGCCATCATCGCTGCAATTGCTGCATTCTTTCTGTTTGCTGAGCTCCCCACAACACTCTCCATTGCAGCCATGCTGGTTATTATGACAGGTGTTGCCCTGAGTTGGGCCAAAAGAAGAGATGGTATTAAAGACCTGAAACCGGATAAATAATTCCGGCCACAAGGCGTCATCCCACCCTCGGCAAGTGCATTAGAATTTTTTTATAAATGTGAATCGTGCAATAAAAACTGTAACTTATGAAATTATAATACGTTTAGGTAAACATGTAAATGAGTGTAGAGAAGGTATCAGCAGTATTCAAACGAATGCAACAGAGAAATTGTTAGGCTATTCATAATATCGTCAATAAAATCAATCATTTGAGATTGACAATTTAATTCAACGGCAACCAATGTATTGCCAGATGATGAAGAGAAATCATATCCTGAAAATAAAGAAAAATATTGTACTGGCCCCCTTGTTTTTGTATCTGGTGGCCGCAGGCTGTCAGCAAGAGCATGATGAAAGCCAGGAATTAAGGTTCTACGAGGGGTCACCGGAATTGTCTATGACGGTGACCGAACCTGTATACCGTGATCTGGTTGATATTCAGCGAAGTGGTGTATTGAGGATGATAACGCATTACAGCTCAAACACCTATTTTCTGCATCAGGGCGTTGAAGTTGGGTTTGAATATGAACTGTTAATGGAATTCGCCCGCGAGAATGACATGGCGCTCGAGGTCGTAATCATCGACCGGGATGAAAATCCCTACGATTTGTTAAATTCCGGCGAAGGCGATGTCATCGCCGCGAATTATACGATTACGCCTGAAAGAAGGAGTATTGTCTCATTTACACGGCCCTATAACCTGGTAGATCAGATCATCGTATATTCTGCTGACCTGGAAGAGAAGCCTGAGTCGCTGGAAGAGCTGGCCGAAATGCAATTGCCGATCACCGTTGTTCGTAACAGTTCTTACTTTCACACCCTGATGCAACTGCAGGAGGAGGGTTATGATCTCAATATCCAGGTGGTTTCCGATGATCTGGATACTGAAACCCTGTTGTTTCAGATTGAAAATGGCTCGATCGAAGCCACTGTTTCCGATGATAATATGTTCCGGGCTACCAGTCAGTTTATGAATGGCCTGGTTGGTGGGCCGACCATCGCAGAAAACGATACCATTGCATGGGCAATTCGAACTAACTCACCGGATCTTGAAACAGCTATGAACCGGTTTCTCCACAGGCATTTCCGTTTTACTGCCGACCGGAGTGAACCGAGACGATCTGAATTGCTGAATGTACTCAGGCAGCGTTATTTTGAGACCGGCCCGCAGATTGCAGAATATTTCAATGCGGACTGGCATTTTCAAAGCACCGGCCTGATTTCACCATACGATTATCTGGTCCAGGAGGTCGCCGATTCGTTAGAGTTGGATTGGTTGATGCTTACTTCCATGATAGCCCAGGAGTCGAGGTTTAACCCGGGCTCAAAAAGCTGGATGGGGGCAGTTGGTTTGATGCAGATCATTCCGCGTTTTTCCGAGATTGAATATGAAAACCTTTATAACCCGGAAATTAATATTCGGGAGGGGGCAAGGATTATCCGCGAACATCTGGATCATTACGCTTACCTTGACAGCCTCAATCAATGGTCCTTTGCCCTGGCAGCCTATAATGTGGGATCCGGTCATATGGCTGATGCAAGACGCCTTGTTATCGATCAGAACAAGAATCCGAATGAATGGGAAAATGTGGCGGATGCCCTATTGAAGCTGATGCAGAGGAGGTATTACCAGGATGCCCGCTATGGATATGCCAGGGGTATCGAAACGGTACAGTACGTTCAGGAAATCAAAAACCGCTACCGCATGTACGAACGAATCGTTGCAATTGCCGAGACAAGAGGCGGCACTCGTATGCCGGGGATGATGGAGGCCGGTTTGATCAGGTTGCCTTGATGACGATCAGGGTCAGGTCGTCAGCTAATTTGCCTGCGTTGAAGTTTTTAACGTCCTGGACGATCGTGTCTATCAGCTCACCGGCGCTTTGTGAGCGGTTTTCTAAAATTAATTTTTGGAGATTTTCCTCACCATATTCCTCCCCGATACGGTTGAATGTTTCGGTAACTCCATCGGTGTACATGACTAAAATATCCCCATTATTCAGTGTAATGGCCGTCTCTTCGTAAGGGGTTAAGGTTGGCATGGCACCCAGGATCAAGCCACCTTCGGAGAGTTCTTCAAATTCATTTTTTTCTTTTCTTAAAAGCAGCGGCGGATTGTGCCCGGCATTGATATATTTGAGGCGGGATTCCGCATGGAAATATTTGGCCCAGAAAAAAGTAATGAATTTATCACTTGGGGTATTTTCATAAATCAGGTTGTTAATCCTGCCTGTCGCTTCACCCAGGGTAATATCAACGGGAAGAAGCACATGCAACATCGACTGCAGGTTTGCCATCAACAATGCAGCCGGGATGCCTTTGCCGGTTACATCCCCAATGGCTGTAATGAAATTTGCATCAGGAGTTTCAACAATATCATAATAATCACCCCCCACCTGCTGGGAAGGGATGTTTTTTGCGGCAAGGTCAAGGTTTGGAATATTCGGCAAGGTTTCCGGAAACAGCCCCTTTTGAATGTTTTTGGCTATGTTGATCTCCTCTTCCAGTTTCTCTTTTTCTATGCGCTCTTCCAGAAACAGGGTCTTTTGGATGGATAAAATAGCCAGGTTCCCCAACGATTGCAGGAAATTGAAGTCAGGCCGTGTCAGATCTTCTTTATTGGCTTTCTTGCTGACGCCAACAACAGCGGTTTTTTCTCCCTGCAATTGCAAAGCAGTTAACGCAGCAATTTCATTCTCCTTCAAAAAAGGCAAAGCTTCATAATGTTCAGGCTGTAATTCAAGGATGTCTTCCGGCAGATCAAATATTTGTTTCCTCTGTTTTTTATTGGGAGCTTTTTGTAATCCGCTGGATGCCATTAATTCCAGCTTGCCATTCATATTATAGATCAGAAAAAACTTTCTGATTAAAAGCTGGCCAAGCAAAGCAAATTTGAAAGTACTTGCGATTTTCTCGCGATCGACCATCAGGCTGAAATCTTTCGATAGATCAAACAGGGTATTCAGCTCATAAACCTTGCGATCGAGTTTACGGTTGATCTCCCGCATTTCGCTGAACATCCTGGAATTGGCGATGGCGACAGATGAAATGATACTTAGGCTTTCAATGAATTCAATTTCATGGTCACTGAGAAGTTCATCGTTGCCTTTCCGGCTCAGATAAAGATAGCCCAGATGATGATTACTGGTTTTAAGATTGAAATACAGGCCTCTGTTTTGCCCTTCAAAAAGCTCCGGTGAATTCAATCCCAGTTTTTGAGGATCGATGGCTATCCGGTCAAATTCATTCGGGCTCCACGGAATTTCTATCCGGTCACCTTCACTCAGCCGGGACCGGCCTTTGATTTTGGTGATGATATATTCGTTTTTGCCAGGTACCTGGATTAATATAGCCCCTCTGGGAACAAGCATTTTACCCATGGTAATGAGTAGCAAATTGTTTAAGACAAAATCCGTCTCGCGGGATTCTATCAGCAATCGGCTGGTCTCAAGCAGCATCTTTAATTCAAAACGGCTTCGTGTCTCTTTGTTTTGTTTGACTTTACTCACAATGTTATTTCCGATTTTTATACATGCGGATCATGTTATGATCTTTTTTCTTAAGGTATTCAACCTCATCCATCAGCTTCCGGATCAGATATACACCCACCCCGCCGCGTTGTTTGGCTTTCATCTGTTTTCTTAAATCGGGTTTGCTGTATTTGCTGGGGTCAAAAGTTTCTCCGGTATCCGTCAGGGTCACAAAGAGTTTATCATCGTCTATACCAATTAAAATCTCAACATTTTGCTTGTCATCATACTTGTATGCATGTTTGATAATATTGGTACAGGCTTCATCTACGGCAAGCCTGATATCCGAGACGTCCTTTTCATCGAATCCGAAATTTTGTGCTTTTTCAGCGATAAACTTTCTAACATCTGCCAGCCGGCTTGTCGATGCATTTACAATTAACTTATGTGTATGATTTGCTGTCAAAATCTACCGGTTTCTATTGATCCCTGTTATGGAACTGTTTGACCGCTTCTTTTTCGTCGTCTAAAATGTCATAGAGAGTCGGAAAACCAAGAAGATCAAATACATTGTAAACCTTCTCATTCATATTGGTCAGCTTTATATCACCACCTAGCCCCCGGACGTCTTCAATATAGGCCATGAAAACACCAAGCCCGGCACTTGCTATATACTCCAGGTTATTGCAGTTAACAATAATGTTATGTTTGTTTTTATCGATCAGGGACTTTAATGAATCTTCCAATTTGGAAGCCGTATGTGCGTCAAGTTCTCCACTGATTTCAAGCACATCTATCTGATCGGCCTGTCGGTGATTAATGTGAAAGTTCTTCATTGATTATGAACGTTGAGTTAGAAACAGTTTTTTTGAATATAGAATTTTCGATTCTATCGCAAAAAATCAATATAGCAAGAATTTGGTAGTGTTCGTGAAACTGAATAGCAAATTTTACGAGTCGGGTGAGCAATTGTTTTATAGAAATCCAAAAAATAAGGCAACACACGTTTCAGGTGTGTTGCCCTGACTATTCATCAAGAGAGACGCTACTTGAGCGCTATTAAAAATAGTAAAATAAAACCTATTACTAAAAATAAATGTTACATAAGTTTAAAAAGAAAGAAATAAAAAATTCATATGACATGCTTTTTTGCCGTTGTGGGTTGTAGAAAAAGAAAATTTAACTGCAAGTGCCGCTAACATTAGATGATTATTCTTTCAGAACAGTGAAAAACTTCAGATAAATCAAAATATTTTTACCCGAACAGATAAATTCTGTTCTTGACAAAACGGATAAAGCAATTGAATCAAAATGAAGAAACCGTTGATAGTTGGCATCGGGGAATTTTTATGGGATATGTTTCCGGACGAGAAAAGGCCTGGAGGAGCTCCGGCCAATGTGGTTTATAACGCCTCTCAATTAGGGGCTGAAGGGTACCTGGTTAGCCGTGTGGGCGATGATGCTAATGGAGTTGAAATTGTCTCATACCTTCAGGGTAAAGGGATACATACGCACTATATTCAGGTCGATGGCAGTTCGCCTACAGGTACGGTAGAAGTGAGTTTCGATTGTCAGGGTGAACCACATTACAACATAGTAACATCTGTTGCCTGGGATAACATCGAGTTCGATGAGGGTCTGGCTGAACTCTCAAAAAATTGCGATGCAGTAGTATTTGGCACGCTTGCCCGGCGTACAAAACAATCAGCAGATGCCATCAAATCATTCCTGGAACACACCCGCCGGGATACACTGAAAGTACTGGATATGAATTTTCGCCCGGATGGGTACAGCCGGGAAATCGTCGTTGATTCACTTCAGCTGGCAGATATCATCAAGATCAATCTGGATGAACTTGAAGAGTTAAAACGGCTTCTGGATACCGGGGATCCTGTCACTGTTATGTTGAATCAGTATGGTGTTCGTGGCGTCTGTTTGACAAAAGGAAATGAGGGCAGCAGCTGGTTCGAACCCGGCCGACAATTTCATCAGCAGGCTCATCTGACGGATAACCGGCAAGGGGATTCCGTTGGCCTTGGCGACGGATTTACTTCTGTTTTGACACTTGAACTGCTTCAGCAACATTCTCCGGAGAAGGCCCTGGAAAAAGCCAGCCGTTATACATCCCTGCTCGCCCGGAAACCAGGAGGAATGCCTGAATTGGAAAAGGACGAATTGTCACCATTTATTCTTCGTACCGGTTAATTTCTCACCACACTGCCAACCCAGGAGTCGGTGTCATATTCTTCTTTTAGTTTCTCTTGCAGCCTTTTGGCCATTTCGTGGGTAGCAACATTGCCTATTCTGACCCTGAACCAGACATCACCGGTAGCCATATCACCAAATTGCTGAACATAGACATGTTCAAAACCTCTTTCTCTCCACCGGTCTGCATGTTCTTCCGCTTTCTCTTCGCTTCGCCATGAACGTACCTGTACGGTGAAATTGCCGTTATCGGCAAATTCAATTCTTGATGCGCGTTCCCGCTCACGCTCTTCCTCTGCGGCCATTTCCTCGGCAAGGGCAATACTGTCCTGCCTTGCCTGTTCGAGACTGTCCTGCCGCAATTGTTCCATTTCAGCTTCCCAGACTCTTTGGAGTGAGTCCTGTTCGGCCTGCCGTTCCGCTTCTGCCTGTTGGCGGAGTTCCTCTTCACTGGGGCCGCAAGCATGAAGCAAAGCTATTGACAGACAAGTTGTGATTCCGTAAATGACTATTTTTTTCATTGCCAGGTATGTAGTTTAATGTATTGAAACACTCTGTTATATATACAAGGGTGAACTTAATTGATTAACGGAATTAACACAACTTGTGTGGTTATCGGTTAATTGGTTATTGGTTATCGCGGTCCTGCAGCAGAAGGTTTACCCAAAAACAATTTGTTGATATCCGATAACATTACGGGTGCATTTATTTCTGTTTGAAGTATTTAGAATCACTATACGAATTAAATAATCACGAAACCAGCTGACAGAATCCGAAAACTGATAAAATGGTTTTTCTGAACTGATAAAATAATCTTATCTTATTAAGACTGAATTTAAATAGCTGTCGTTTTGTTATATTGCAATCCATAAACGGAGATTTTAAACACACCATGCTACTGGAAGTCACTAATCTTGTCAAAGAGTTTGAAAAAGGAAAGCCTGTGGTAAACAGGGTCTCTTTTAATCTCTTTGAAGATGAAATCTTTGCTCTCCTTGGGCCAAGCGGATGTGGCAAGACAACCAGCCTGCGTTTAATTGCAGGTTTTGAATCACCGGATGATGGAGAAGTGAAGCTAAATGGCAAGACCTTGTCGACTCCCCAAATGCAGGTGCCTCCCCAAAAACGGGGAATCGGGTTTGTTTTCCAGGATTACGCATTGTTTCCGCATATGTCAGCCCTTGACAATGTGGCTTTTGGGTTGAATCATCTTCCCCGGCATAAAAGAAAAGTGTTTGCCGAGGAGGTGCTCTGCCGGACCGGTATGGGGGATTATAAGGACAGGGGGCCGTCGGAGTTATCGGGAGGGCAGCAGCAGCGTGTGGCACTGGCCAGGGCAATTGCCCCGAAACCACAGCTGATTTTACTGGATGAACCGTTTTCCAATCTTGATGCAATGTTGCGCGATTCGACCAGGAAAGAGGTCCGGGCGATCCTTAAAAAAGCGGGTATGAGTGCCATTCTGGTAACCCATGACCAGGAAGAGGCACTCTCTTTTGCCGACCGTATTGCGGTGATGAATAACGGCAGGATTGAACAAATAGGAACCCCCGAAGAGGTCTACTATAAACCGAAGACCAAATTCGTAGCACAATTTCTTGGCCGCACCAACCTTTTCGAAGTTGAGGCAGGTGGGTCCAATGAAATAGAAACAAACATCGGCCCGATTAAACTGGACTGCAATGCGTGTGGCAGGGTAGTCTGCTCAATCCGTCCGGAACACCTGACGATTGAAAAACCAAACGGTAGTTCTCCGGAGAAAACCGGTTTGATCGTCGGAAGGGAATTTAAAGGCCACGATATTACCTACCACGTTCTACTGAAGGGCGAGCGTTATATCGTTCACACAGATAACCGTATCCTGTTTAATCCCGACGACAAAGTAGTTCTGCGGGTGCTCGAACCGGCAGTAGTCCTTCAGGAATCCATGAATTGAGATTTCCCGCTGTAACACAGATTTCTCTTGACAGAATGATTGCCAATGGCATTCCGATTTGCATAACTGAGAGTACTTGCCCAATACCTGTTCTGAATTACTCAGCCCGGATATCTCACCAAGACATTTTTTCCTCAGCAAGGCGAAGATAAAATGGCAGCGGAAACGTACCTTGGTACGTTGAGCACGCCATTTTAGATTCAACGCAGCTGAGGGGGAAATGTCGCGGAAAAACAGGGTGTTTCTTTCGAAGACTCCAAAATTGGATCATAAAGAATTAATAAATAATAAAGTTACATTGCGTTTAACATATTTACCGTGAGATATCCGGGTTAGTTCACATGGCCGTTTACCCGTCTCGATCCTGAGAAGGACCCCTCTATCGGATTTTTTTCAATTCCAATTCCGATACCGGGCCAGGTTTTTGCTGGAAAGAATTTGGAAGCAAGAACTACAGGGCATAAAAAAAGGCAGGTTAATAGATTTAACCTGCCTTTTAATTTCTTCCCGGGAAATATTAGCTGCCCGGAGCATAAGGGTCAGGATTAATCGGGTGAGATTCTGCCACACGATTTACTTCACACCTTACTCTGTATCCAGGATCATAATCGCTGGGCGAACAAGGGACCGGGTGCTTGCCAAGTCCCCGTGTTTCAAGTCTGTCGGAACTGATTCCATTGGTTCTGTAAAAGTTGGCAACGGATTCAGCGCGCCTTACACTTAACCGAACATTGTACTGATCACCACCCACATGATCTGTGTATGCGTCAACACGTACATTTACATCCGGATTTTCCCGGAGCAATTGAATGTTTTCAGCAAGTGAACGGGCAGCACGATCGGTGATATCAGATTTGTCAAAGTTGAAGTAGACAGAGTGAAGCTCTTCAATAAAGTCAGCCTCTTCCACCTCTTCTTCTTCTTCCATCCAATCGACTTCTTCTTCCAGCTCTTCCGGTTCTTCATATACTTCTTCAGGCTCCTCTGCGACTTCTTCGGCAGTTCGACAGCCATTAAAAGCGATTAAACCGATCATTAAGCTGATAATCAGGAATAAATTAAACGATCTGGTCATAGGTCATTGGTTTGATTTGTTAGGAGAAAACGGATTTTAAAATATTATAATAATTAGAATCTCGAAATAAAAAACGAAATTTTATCAAAAGATTTTTTTCTGTTTTATTCCGAAGGGGTGTTTAAACCTCAATCAAATAGAAATGTTTCCATTTAATTTGCATTTAAATTATGAGATGTAATCCCGTAATGTAAAATACGGGTCAAAGTTACGATTTTACTGCATCGAATCATAGGGTTATCGCGGATTTTTCTTAAGCACGGTAGCAATAATACATAAACTGCCTTATATTTGCTGTTTACACTGAATGGGGCTATAGCTCAGCTGGCTAGAGCGTCGCGCTGGCAGCGCGAAGGTCCGGGGTTCGAATCCCCGTAGCTCCACAATCATCGACAGGCAACTTATTCAATCAACAAATCGGGACCTGTTCTTGTAACTTCACGCTTATACGATCGTCTTATTTCATACTCAATTAACGTGCTAACCCAGCCGGTATCTATGGATTAAACTTTTTTCATAAAGTGCTGATTCTTTTTAAGTATGGAGAGTTATCTATAGATTGCATCAAAATTAACAGAGAAGAGGTCGGAAATGTTAAAAAATATACTCAAAATATTGGCCAGCTTGTTGCTGATATGTACTCTTCAAATCAGTTATACAGAGGCTCAATCGCCGGATATCGATCTGGATATACAGGCAGATCCGGTCTTTTCCAATGCGCAGGTCATCAATTTGACCAACCTGGTTTTTGATAAAAGCGGTAGAGGATCAGGGATTTTTTCAATTTTTATTCAAAATCGCACCGATCAGGCACAGGAAGGCCTCTATTTGGACTTGTTGGTCCGGACCCAGCGGCACGGGCTTATCGTGGAAGGCTTCCAGCGAAGCGGCACCCCCTTCAGCCTGAATCCGGGACAGGCTGTATTTGCCACCAACAATGATCTTGCACGAGGCAGAATATCCGGTATCGGCACAGATATTCAATTTGACGGAGGTATTACCACCCCCGGAACCGAATTGATGAACAGATTACAGGGCAGTACCCGCTTGCCGGTTGATGAATATGTGCTTGAAGTCAGGCTATATCAGGGCAATAACAGGCCAAATGGCGGTGATCTGGTTACCAGCAATTCCATAATGATTGGTGGAGACCTGGCCGAAGACGAACTTTCTCTTTACCTGCTGGCCCCCGGTGATGTGGCTGGAACGGATGTGCAGATTACAAATTCATACCCGGAATTCCGTTGGGAAGGCCAGGCAGGCAAGACCTATAGGGTAATCGTTGTTGAGGAAAGAGATGGTGAAAGTCCGGAAACCCTCATTCAGAGTGCAAAAAGTTCAACCCCGGGAAGAATTGGCTCGCCGGGAGCGCTGCTGGAGTATGAAATGTTCGATTTATTGGTCGAAGGGACAAGTTTGCAATACCCCTCCTCCGGTGTGCAATCCCTTCAAGACGGTAAGACCTATTATTGGCAGGTATTTACTACACTGCAAACGACCTCTGGAGTGGAGGAAAGAACCTCAGACATCTGGAGCTTTACGCTTGGCAGTGGTTTTGATGGGGTTGCAGACGGTGAGTTATTTGAATTGGATGGAGAACTGAGGGAGATATTACTCACATTACTTGGCCCGGAAACTTTCAGGGAATTGGAACAGCGGAACTTTGAGCTGGAAGGCATGGAAGTTGACGATCAGGATATGTATGGCGGAATGGCAAGGGATGAATTAATTCGAATTGCTGAAAAAATCAGGGATGGAAAAATTAAAATAGCCAATTGACGATGATGAAGGGTATACCCGTAATTCTGATGAAATTTGCCATTTTGCTGCTCTGCGTGGGAATGATATATACGGAGCTTGAGGAGATTATTGAAGAGCGTGAAATTGCTTTGGTACGCCGGCAGGTTCCCTCTGTGCTTATCTCCAATATGCAGACCGATACGGCCAACGTCGGAACCTCTCTCTACAGCGGCGATACACTCCGGACCGACCAGAACGGGTACGCAATGGTATTGTTTATGGATCAAAGCGTCACCAGGGTCAGGCCGCTGTCAGAACTGATTATCAATGGCAATGTGAACAGAGACAGGAGTACAAATACACAGATCGAGCTGAACAGAGGCGGATTTTTTATGAATGTAAACCGGGACGCCAACAGTGAAGTGGAAGTGGGGGCTTTCGGGACAGTTGCGTCGGTAAAAGGCACACGGTTTGGTGCTCTTGCAGAAGGGTTTTTCTGGGTGGAAGACGGTGAAATTGAAGTTATGCTTATCGAGACCGGTGAGGTTGTTACTCTTACAGAAAATATGTTTGCAAGGGTAAGCGAAGATGGTTCGTCAATGGCATCCGGTGAGTTGAGCGAAGATGAAATGGAAGAGCTCGGCAATGATTATGACATTCTGGATTCCGACCTCGAACAGAGAAAACTTCGCTTGAGATTCAGAGATGCAAATGGGCAGATCCGGGAAATTGAAATAGACATCTACGAACAGGATAACTGATGACTGACTTTTTATAGAAGTTGTACGGAATGAAGGCTATTACTACTGTTTGTTATGGTTTGTTGATATTGTGTTTGTCTGTAGAAATGGCGGCATCACAGAATTTTGTACGTCATCAACAACCGACAATTATAGAACGTGATAGTACGATTTCGCTTGAATTTGAGG
This sequence comes from Balneolaceae bacterium, assembly GCA_007118695.1. Taxonomy (GTDB): domain Bacteria; phylum Bacteroidota; class Rhodothermia; order Balneolales; family Balneolaceae; genus SKRC01. The sequence continues at coordinate 40,971 of SKRC01000081.1, forward strand.
TCGATCAGGTTAGTCAGGGTCAGGTTTTGGAATCCCTCCTGTTTGTCCGCCCATCCGGCAGAAGCAATTTTACCCAGATGGAGACCCGGTTTGATGGTGGTAGGTCCCGCTTTGAACTTCAAATTACGGACAGAAACACAACCGGCATCGAATATTACCATGTACTTCGCCTGACCGACGGACGCCAGATTGTTTATCCAGATGTCACTGACGAGGCCGCTCCCATTCAGGTAGACATAGTTGACGCTGAGATCGAAACCCTGCCAGTTGCCGAATTTATAGACTACACCATTCTGTCACCACGGCCCGGCAGCGGAACCGATGGGCAGGATCTGTTGATTGCCATTGCACTTTTTTATGATGACGAGGATGTCGAGGGAGGGCAATTCGGAATCACCATCAATGGCCGCGATGTTAGCGGGCAGGCTGAAA
>SKRC01000004.1 GCA_007118695.1 Balneolaceae bacterium
GACCGGCATTCCAACCCTCAGCAAACCGATATCGGCCGGGGAGACATAGGCTTCGGCAACCAGGCCGGTGTCCGGCGACACCTCCCCCAAAACCTGATTGGCCGAAACGAAACTGTTCGGAAGGATTCCCCGCAGGTTCAGCACGGTGCCGGCAACCGGTGAGCGAATCTCATACCGGCTCAGTTCCCCCTGCAGCCGGACAAATTCCGAATGAAGTTCATCCAGCTCGTTTTGAAACTGAATCGAATCGAGCCGCCAGCGGTTTTGCTGCTGCCGGATGAGTACCTGTACCTGGTCTGTGGTTTCCTGATAATAATGAGCCGTCTCTTCCATCTCCGCCTGGCTGACAAACCCTCTCTCATACAACCGGGATTGTCTGTCCAGGTTCTGTTTTTGCCAGCCGGCTTCCCTGATCTGATTGCGCAGCAACTGGCGAAATTCACCGTAATTGTTTCGGTAACGCGGCGATATCAATGATACGGATGACGCCAGCGCTGAAGAATGGGCCGGTTGCAACGTATTCAGATCGGTCAGGTAATCACTCAGTTGCTCCCGGCGGGTATCATTATACCGGATCTGTTCCATGAGTTGAGGGGCGGCAATTTGAGCGATCTTCTCTCCTCTTGTTACGGGGCTGTTTTCACGCAAATGCAGTACCTGAATGGGTCCCGATACCGGTGAAATAATTTGAACCACTTCGGCCACCGGGCGTATCAGGCCGGTGCTTCGAATCCCCACATCCATTTTGATGACAGGCAGAAAGGCCATCAAAATCAGCAAAAAAAGAAGAATCGTCGTATAGATGATTCTTGATTTGATCGAATGCCGGGAAAAGTTTGATTCCCTGGAATTATCAATAATATCCTCCGGGAAAATCCTGTCCACCATGACAGTCACCCTCTCTTGTTACATTTAATTGGCGAAATACATCAACGGTTGTTTCTTTGTATGATCTGTTCCGGCCGGAATCCTTACAAAAAAAATGGAGTACTCGCTTTTTGTGACAAAAACCGTGTTCGATCCTCTATATCCGCTTTTATATATTGCAGGCAAGGAAGCAGATTGTCAGCTTTAGCCTGTGTTAAAGTTCAAACTGCTTTATCAACGTCCCGGCAGCTGTACGGGACGATTCAGTCGCACTTTGAACTTCGACTTTCACACAAGCAAATTTCCCCGAGCCAACGATTTAAAACCTACAAACAACGCAAGTTGGAAGAAGGAAAATTGTGGTCGATCGTTCGCAACAATCTGATCAACAAGTTGATCAAAATTATATGTGCCATTTGGAATAGCGATCAGCCCTATGTTCCTGATCATGAATCGCGATTTGATCAGTAGAAAAAAACCGCATAAAACTTGCAAAAGTCATAGTATTCGGGGTACAAAAAAGCTTGGTGAATCATGCAGGTTAGAATAAATCAAATCAGTGAGGCCTATGAGTAACGTTCAAACCAATATCCGCGCCCCGCACGGTACAAATCTCAACTGCAAAGGCTGGCATCAGGAGGCGGCCCTGCGCATGCTGATGAACAACCTGGACCCGGATGTGGCCGAAGCCCCGGATGAACTGATCGTCTATGGCGGGGGCGGCAAGGCGGCCAGAAACTGGGAGTGTTACCATAAAATCGTGGAGACGCTGAAGCGGCTGGAAAACGATGAGACTCTGCTGGTGCAAAGCGGCAAACCGGTTGGCGTGTTTCGAACCCATGAGGAAGCCCCCCGGGTACTGATCGCCAATGCCCACCTGGTGCCGAAATGGGCCACCTGGGATGAGTTCCGGCGGCTCGACAAGCTGGGCCTGACCATGTACGGGCAGATGACAGCCGGTTCCTGGATCTATATCGGAACGCAGGGGATATTACAAGGAACCTATGAAACCTTTGCCGAATGCGCGCGCCAGCATTTTGATGGATCGCTCAGTGGAAAACTGCTCGTAACCGCCGGATTGGGCGGCATGGGCGGGGCTCAGCCGCTGGCGGCGACCATGAACGGAGCGGCCTTCCTGGGCATCGAAGTGGATGAAAAACGCATCGATATGCGGCTTCGAACCGGGTATTGCGACGTGAAATGCACCGATACAGATGAGGCGCTGGATAAAGTAATGGAAGCCCGGGAAAAAGAGGAGCCCTTGTCGGTAGGCCTGCTTGGCAATGTTGCTGAAGTGCTGCCTGAACTACTGGCAAAAGGGGTGATCCCGGATGTGCTTACCGACCAGACTTCCGCCCATGACCTGCACTTGGGCTATATCCCGGCCGGGCATGCCCTGGAAGAGGCCAAAAAGAGACGGGAATCCGACCCCGGCGGATATCAGAAGGATGTGCTCGATTCGATGGTGCTGCATGTGGAGACCATGCTGAAAATGCAGGAGAAAGGGGCCGTAACCTTTGATTACGGCAACAACATCCGCGGGCAGGTGGCCGATCACCGGGGGATGACCGAAGCCTTTGATTTCCCCGGTTTTGTCCCCGCCTTTGTCCGGCCGCTGTTTTGCAGGGGATCCGGCCCGTTTCGCTGGGCAGCGCTCTCCGGCAATCCGAACGACATCAGGGTGACCGATGACGCCGTTCTTGAAACATTTCCCGGGAAAAAGTCTTTGGCCCGGTGGATCCACAAGGCCAGTGAGAAAGTGCGCTTTCAGGGGCTGCCCTCCCGGATCTGCTGGCTTGAATACGGCGAACGCGCCGAAATGGGTGAAAAATTCAACTGGCTGGTGAAAAATGGGAAGGTGGATGCCCCCATCGTTATCGGCCGCGATCATCTCGATACCGGCTCTGTCGCCTCCCCGAACCGCGAAACAGAGGCGATGAAAGACGGCTCCGATGCCATCGCCGACTGGCCGCTGCTCAATGCTATGCTCAACACGGCAAGCGGGGCGAGCTGGGTGTCGCTGCATCACGGCGGGGGAGTGGGCATCGGCTACTCGATCCATGCCGGAATGGTGTGCGTGGCCGATGGCACCGAAATGGCCTCCCGGCGCCTGCAGCGGGTGCTTACCAACGATCCGGGCAGCGGAGTGATGCGCCATGCCGATGCCGGCTACGAACTGGCCGAGCAAACCGCCCGCGAGCGTGGCATCGATCTGCCGATGAAATGAACTGCCCTGTAACCGATAAATATTGGGAACCTGTAAATGACCTGTATACCCAAAATTGTCATGCTGGCTCCAAAATCGTTCGGAACAAAGAAAAGAGCAGTTGTACGATCCGTCCCATGGGCTTTTGATCCCTTTCACTTTTTCTTCAACATAGCTGAGGGAAAAAGATGAAACCCGGCAGCCGTCGGGGTGGAAAAACATCCTGTTATTTTTTAAAGACTCAAATATTGACCCAACTTATTGGATTACAATATGTTGCAAAATATTCACCAAATTATTTGTGAAAATTCCGGACTCAGGGGATGAATGCTCGGTGGATAAAAAATTCACATAAATTTAACCTGATTCATGCAGTACCTTGTCCTGAAGGGTAAGGGATCCGGTCCGGGGCTTCGGCCGGCATGGCATATTGAACTTTTAATATATCGGATTAATCATTACTCTGGCAATGATTATAAAACTAAACCCAGACCACATTTTTTCGTTATGACAAACAAATATACCGCGGCCCTGTTTATATCAATTTTCCTCATTTCAAGCATGGTTCTCAGTGCTTTTATCATGACCGGAGACACCGTTGATGATGGCTCCGGCGCCGAAGGCAAGGTGTTTGAGATGCGCACCTACACCACCTATGATGGAAAGCTCGATGATTTGCATAAACGCTTCAAGAATCACACCCTGGGGCTGTTTGAAAAGCACGGAATGGTCAATATCGGCTACTGGGTGCCTCTGGATGGGGAGCTTGCCGAAAATACCCTCATTTATATCCTCTCCCATGACAGCCGGGACGCCGCTGAAAAAAGCTGGGATGCCTTCCGTTCCGATCCCGTATGGCAGCAAGCTTACCAGGAGTCGCATGCGGATGGCGTGATCGTCAAGGAAGTGAAATCGGTATTTATGGAAGCTGTCCCTTACTCCAAAATCCGGTAATAACGTTGTTGGAGTCAGGTGATTCGCACTGAATTCCTGAAACGCTTTGAGAAACACCGGATAGTTGAAATAAGGCGGGTAATATTTTTGAAAACAATGGCTCTGCCAAAAATAACACAGGCCCCGGAATTGCATCCCGGAGCCCGGTAATTTGGTTATTCCAGTTTTTGATAAAGCGTGTCAGGCCCCGGAAAATTGGATCGGGGGCCCGTTATTTACACGTTTTTCTCCATTTCGCTGGCCATGATAAAGAGCGGCTGATTCTCGAAGCTCTTGTAGAATGGCCTCAGGCGTTCGGTATTGTAATGCTTTTCGACGTTGACCACCTTGCTGCGGCTGGTCACGTTTTCGATCGGAATATTGCTGTAACGTCCGTTACTCAATACCACCAACCGGCCGGAGACACCCTGCAAAATCAGGTCCAGGGCCAGGTTGCCAAATGCCATCGGGACAATCGAATCGATGGCATCGGGATCACCGCCACGCACCATGTACCCCAATTTCTGGTTGACGGTGTTGATTTCACGGCCGTTGTTATGTTGGGCTGAAAGCCGCTTTAATTCTTCCGATACACGGTCACCGATCCCGCCGAGCTTCTTGTGGCCGTAGGCATCGGCTTTTGAATCCTCAAAGACCATCTCCCCACCTTTGATCTTGGCACCTTCCGAAATCAGAACCATGGAATACCGGCTTGGATTTCGATTCCTGTCATACACCATCAGTTCGGTAAGCTGTTCCATGTCAAACTCATATTCAGGGATCACGCAGCGGTCGGCTGCACCGGCCATCGTTGGCAGCATGGCAGTAAAGCCCGCATAACGGCCGAAGACCTCCATCACAAGAAACCGTTCATGAGACCCGGCAGGGGTTCGCAGGTTGTTGGCAAGATGGATTGTGCGGGTGACACAGGTGC
>SKRC01000039.1 GCA_007118695.1 Balneolaceae bacterium
ATCAGTTACAAGCTGCCAGTTGGCAAGTCAACCTGTTACCCATTAATCATTAATCATTACTGAATTACTGAATACTCATTACTATTTGTAAATTACTGCCCTGACCGTAATATTCAGACAACGACTCATGACTCACGACTCACGACTCACGACTAATCTCATAAAACCATCACAACGAATGGAGCAGTTGCCGGACTACCTGTTCGGCCGGCTTAATGCGGAAAAACTACGCCGGCGCAGTGCGGGGATTGATGTGATCGATTTCGGAATGGGAAACCCCGATATGCCGGCTTCCAGGGAAGCCGTTGAGAAGATTCATGAGGTAATTGAAGATGACAAGGCACACCGGTATGCCCGTCCGACCGGCATCCCGCACCTGCTGCAAGCAGCGGCCGATCACTATTCAGAGCTTTATGGGGTGCAACTCGATGCGGAAGAGGAGATTGTGACGACTATCGGCAGCAAGGAGGGGCTATCCCACCTGGCCCTGGCCCTTCTGGGTCCGGGTGATTTCTGTGCGGTGCCGGAACCTTATTTTCCCATTCATAAATGGAGTGCGGTAATCGCCGGTGCGGAACTCCTGCATATACCGGTAACCGATGATGCAGGTGAGATGATCACCAGCCTGGAGAAACTGGACGAGAAACCCAAAGTGCTTTTTCTGAACTATCCCCATAACCCAACCAGTACTACGGTGGATTTGTCTTTTTTTGAAGAGATCGTTTCCTGGTGCCGGAAAAATTCGGTTCTGATCATACACGATTTCGCCTATAAGGATATCACATTTGGGGATTACAAGGCGCCCAGCATCCTGCAGATTGACGATGCAAGAGAGATCGCTGTTGAATTTTTCACCATGAGCAAGTCGTACAACATGGCCGGCTGGCGGTGCGGGTTCTGCCTGGGCAACCGGGAGATGATCCGGCTTCTCACACGGATCAAATCATTTTTTGACTACGGCCTGTTTACACCGATCCAGGTGGCGGCAATCCATGAACTCCGGCACAACCGGGAACAGGCTCAGGAGATTGCCCGAAAATATGATAAACGTCGGGAAGTACTGGTGGAAGGCCTTGCCCGGTATGGGTGGGAAATCCCCCCATCGCGCGGAGCCATGTATGTATGGGCGGAAATCCCGGAACGATTTCGTCAGATGGGCTCCCTTGCCTTTGCCGAATGGCTGCTCGATGAAGCTGAGGTACTGGTGTCGCCCGGCATCGGTTTCGGGCCAGCCGGGGAAGGCCATATCCGCATGAGCCTGGTTGAAAATACCCAGCGCATCCGCCAGGCCGTCAGACAGATCGGGAAAGTATTGACTCGCGAAGACTCTGTTGCCTGAAAATGATTGTATATTGTGACTCTGCGATACTGTAACTTAACCCTTGCTCATCAATTTTAAACCGATTGATTGCAATTCAATTTATCCACGATTTTTATGAGAAAAATTATCCTGATCTCGAAAAACGTGTCATGTTTGTGTCGCAAAGGCCCGACAGGCACTACAGGTTTACCGGGATCGGAATCGGACCACAGGGGCAAAGATTACTATATTATGTGATGAAATATCATTCATAATGATAATTATTTGTGAGAAATGAGGTTTTAAAACTACATTGATACCGGATCAGGAACTATTCAAAAGAAGGTTTCCAAGAGATATAATTTCTTTAAACGAAGAATATTAAATACAGCCGTACAATTTCCGGCTTGATTTAAAGGAATTTTAATCCATTTTGGGGTATTGATACATGGTATACCCGATATTATTGATTTTTCGTACTAATACAATTTTACAAATTCCGATGGATGAATTGTTTTTTGATCATATTATATCCTATGCATACAGTCTGGCATCTCTGTCATTCATTGGTGCTATGTTATTGCTGCTCATATTGCTGCACTTATCTTATTATCTCAGATTTCCCAAGGATCGATCGAACATCCTGATTGTGCTCGTTCAGTTTCTGCTGTTGACGAGTTGTGCAATGTTCTTCAGCCCGGTATTTCTGGATATCAATGCTGTTTTTGGTTTTACGGCCGAATTTCTTTGGTATTACTGCATCATTGTAGCTCTTCACCTGCTGCCATTTGTCATTGCAGTGATCTTCAGGCTGGATGAATTGGAGTGGTCGATTCACCTGGCCTGGTTTTCTTTAATACCCTTGATTACAATGTCTTATATAGCAGATTATCATACTGCCTACTTGTTTTCTGTCACTGTGGTATTGATTGGCATGAGCGGGTTTTTCCTGTACAGAGCTAATCGCGAGAGAAAAAAAGGTGTGAAGTACATTGCAACAGGTGTAGTTGGCTCTCTGATAGTTTTAATCGCCTACCTGCTTGATAACCTGGGAGAGATTGAATTGACATTGACTGCCAATTACCTGGCCATCGCCGCTTTCTATCTTTCGATACCCCTCGGACTTACCTTTTTTATGGCAAGCCGCTACGGGAATAACTATTTGACTTCGCAACAGCAAATAGAACAATTAACTTCGGAATTACAGGCAGCTCGCAGGAAACTTGAGCTTTCCCACCAGCAACTCAAAACTGCCCAGGATCAGCTCATTAATCAGGAAAAATTTGTCTCACTCGGCCACCTTTCAAACAGCATCACAAATGGATTAAAAAAACCTGTAAATTTTGTGAATTACTTTTCGGATTTGTCATTGGAGTTGATTGAGAAAGCCCGGAATGAAATGCTGGCTTTGAAACAGACCACCGGAGCCGGCTCCGATACTATTAGCGAAGAGGGTGTGCCGGGCCGGGTATCCGACTCGATACTGGAGGTGATCAGCGAAATCGATACCAATCTTCGCAAAATTCACAAATACGGATCGGATGCTGATCGAATAATCAAATCGATGCATCAACAGTCCAGCGATGGCAGTAATGAGATGGCCCCAACCGATATCAACACGATCGTCAAAGAGACAGTGAACCTGGCTTTAAACGGAATGCGTGCGAGCGATAAATCCATTGATGTGGAAGTTACGATGAACCTGGATGAGAATGCCGGAGAGGTGCCCCTGATTGCCGAAGACTTCAGCCGGGCGATCCTGTATTTGTGCAACAACGCTTTTGAAGCCATGCGGGAGAAATTGAAAATCATTGAGGCCAGGGACGAGGGTTTGTCAGGTAAAAGTTCGTATGGCTTGAAGAGTTACACACCACAGCTTTTGGTAAGCACCAAGCGGGTGGAAAGGCAGGTATTTATTAAATTGGAGGACAACGGGCCGGGAATTCCCGATGAAATCAAAGACAAAATCATGCAGCCGTTTTTTACCGCCAAGCCCAACCATGAAGGGCCGGGTCTCGGGTTATCCGTAACCCACGACATTGTCAAGGAACATGGTGGTGAAATACTGCTATTATCCTCCGAGAAAGGCACTTCAGTACACATAGAGCTAAAGGGTTCGGTATGACTCACGACTCAAGCCCACTCTCCACAAACTCTATGCGCCCGGCAATCTCTTCCCATTTGGAATAAGACTCGGCAATCTCACTTTTGAGGGCCTCATACTCTATGGAAATGTTCTTGACTTTTTCCCCGTCATCATAAAAGTCGGGAGACCCCATCTGCTGCTCAATTTCCTTCTTCCGCCTCTCCCTGGTTTCAATCTCCTTTTCTATTTCCGCCAGCCGTTTTTGCAGCGGCTTTACTTTTTTGGCGCGTTCCTGACGTTTTTGTGCCTCGATACGCCTTTCCTCTTTCCGGGATAGAGTGCCATCGCTGGACTCCTCCTGTTTTTTAAAGGCAGTGCCGGTTTTCTCTTCCTCTTTCTTCTTTTGGTCGAGATAATAACTCACATTGCCATGATAGGTTTTAACCCTGCCGGGCTGAATCTCCAGGGTTTTCCCGGCAATCGGGTCCACAAATGCTCGGTCGTGGGTCACAATCATACAGGTGCCTTCAAACTGCTGAAGTGCATGCTGCAATATTTTCTTCGACTGCATGTCGAGGTGGTTGGTCGGCTCATCCAGGATAATAAAATTGGCCGGAGTGATCAGCATTTTGGCAAGCGCCAACCGGCTCTTTTCACCACCCGACAACACGCTGATCTTCTTGAAAACATCATCCCCGGTAAACAGAAAACACCCCAGTAGTGTGCGGATCCGGGTTTCACCAATGTGGGGAGCATGCTGCATCACCTCGGTCAGGGCATCGTTCGAGGTATTCAGCTCATCGGCCTGATGCTGGGCAAAGTAAGAGGGGGTTACATTATGGCCGGCAATTCGCTCTCCATCCGTTACAGGTTCCAGTCCGGTAAGGATGCGAATCAGCGTCGATTTTCCGGCACCGTTGGGCCCGACAACAGCTATTTTATCACCCCGCTCCACCCGGTAGTCGATGCCGTCAAAAACCGTATGATCACCATATCGTTTCACCACATTTTTCAGCTCCATCACCGTCAGGCCGCTGCGCTCCAGCTGGGGAAACCGGAAGGAGATCTCGTCCTGTTCATCTTCCAGCTCGATCTTTTCGAGCTTTTCAAGCTGTTTGATACGGCTCTGCACCTGTTTAGCCTTCGATGCCTTGTAACGGAACCGTTCGATAAATTCCTCAGCTTGTTTCAGCTCCTTTTGCTGGTTTTCGTACTGCTTGCGGAGCAGTTCCTTCTCTTCCCGGTGTTTTTTTTGATAAAAAGAGTAATTGCCGGTATAATCTTTGAGCCGGCCGCGATCAAGCGCCAGGGTGCGTTTGGTGAGGCTGTCGAGGAATGCAAGATCGTGCGAGACCACAATCACAGCCCCGTCGTAGGTTTCCAGGAAATGCTCGATCCACTGCAGGGATTCGATGTCGAGGTGGTTGGTCGGCTCATCAAGAAGCAGAAAGGTGGGGGTCTTCAGCAGCAATTTTGCCAGGGCAATTCGCATCAGCCATCCGCCGCTGAATTCGGTGGTGGAGCGCTGCATGTCCTCTTCATTGAATCCGAGCCCCATCAGCACACGTTCAATATCCGACTTCAACGTGTAGGCGCGAGATTGCTCGAGTCGGTCGTGAAGCTCACCGAAGCGGTTCAATACACGCCTGTACTCATCCGTCTCATGATCCATCTGCTCCATTTTTTCCTGGAGTGCGGTTACCTCATCCCGCATCCGGAGGATCTCCCTGAAGGCACGTTCCACCTCCCCGAAGACCGTACAGGTGGGATCCGGATCCACGCCATCCTGTGGCAGGTATCCGACGGTTGCACCCCCGCCAAGCACTATTTCCCCCTCGTCGGGTTCCATTTCACCGACAATCAATTTCAGCAGGGTTGATTTTCCAGCTCCGTTCGGCCCGACCAGCCCGACCCGTTCACCCGGATTGATTAAGGCACTGATGCCATTGAAAAGGGTGCGGTCGCCGAGATGTAGTGTTATGTTGTTGATTTGTAGCATGGGAGGGGTGAAAATAAAAAAAAGATTACTGAAATAATTTATGATAAAGGATACAGTTATACTTACGTTTACAACTCCAAAGATTTTGATTACTATTACCCGATTATGATATTACGAACGATTGTTATATCAATATTGTGCCTGTTGATTTTCATTACCTGTAATGATGATGAACGTCAACGGCCTGTATTTGAGTTTACGGTTTCCAATCCCGCAGATTCGGGTAGCCGCTTTCCCTATCTGTACAGTGAGGATGGAGAGACCGTTGTGATGAGCTGGCTGAGCAGGATTGATGAAGGAATGTTTGCCCTGGAGTATTCCACCCGAATTGACGGACGCTGGCAGGTACCGGGCTTGATACATATGGGGCAAGATTTTTTTACAAATTGGGCCGATTTTCCTTCGGTTGTATCAAAAAATGGTGAAGTGATTGCAGCGCACTGGCTTAAAAAGATTGAAGGCGGTCCGTATGCCTATGATGTTCAAATTTCATTTCCGGCCGAGGGGGAACGGCATTGGAATCATATTACACCTCATGATGACGGGACTGCTACCGAACACGGTTTTGTCTCCATGATTGCACTTGACAAAGAGTCCGTTCTTGCCATTTGGCTCGACGGAAGACATACCGAACACCGGGCCCATGATGAGTATGCCGATATGGACCAGGCGATGACATTGCGTTCGGCAATTGTCCGCAGGGATGGGATGGTTGAGAACGAAAGGGTGATAGACGATACGGTCTGTGACTGCTGCCAGACGGATCTGGTTGAAGTGAACGGAGGAGCAATAGCTGTATACAGGGATCGGCATGAAGGTGAAATTCGCGATATATCCGTGGCAAGGTATGATTTTGCATCGGGTGAATGGAGCGAGCCTGCCACGGTTCATGACGATGGCTGGCAGATTTCAGGATGCCCGGTAAACGGGCCGAGGGTCGCAGCAGATGGTGATAATGTTGCCGTTGCCTGGTATACGGAGGCCGATGAGGATGAGAAAAAAGTTCTTGCATCTGTCTCATACGACGGTGGACAAACTTTCGAAACTCCTTTGATCCTGAACACGGGTTATCCGATGGGCAGAGTGGATATTGATGTGGCACCGGACGGCTCATTTTACGCCAGCTGGATGGAACGCAGTGACAATTTGGCCCGGGTTTTTCTCAGAAAAATTGAAGATGGCGAATTGACAACCGATGTAATCCACATCGGCAGTACTTCCATGGAGCGCAATAGCGGATTTCCGAGAATTGCAGCCCTGAATGATGGAGTGATGCTCGCATGGACGCAGACGGATCCGATTTACCGCGTTCGCACCGCATTCTACAATTATGAAGTGGAAGAATATTTTGAAGAGCAGGCCGGGGAATTGAGCAGTAGAACAGTAGAGCAATAGAACATTCGAACATTCGATCAATTGACCAGTGGAACTTTTGAACTACTGAAGTGATGAACAGTTGACAGTTGACAGTTGACAAATAAATATAGCTAATGAAGATACGAATATTTAGTTAAATAATTGATAATATTTAAGATATTCAAGTAGTATGCGCTTACAGTGTACCATCCTGAAATAGGTTTGTTCCCATATTTTAACCGATAACCAGTAACTAAACCAGTAATCATTAACCAATCAACCTCACAGATTTTTTAAAACGTCGTTTATTTTCTGTTTTCGACTTTCGGTTATAATAAACTATTAATCAAACCATTGTCTGCGATATGAAAAAACTGCTATCTATCACCATCCTTGTCACAATATGTTCACTGATGCATTCATGTTCGACAACTGCTCAAACCACCGACATGGACGATTACCGGGAACAGGCGATCCGGATTCTCGAACAGGTTCCGTTGATTGACGGCCATAACGATGTGCCGTACCAATACCGCATGCGGGCCGATTACAAGTTCAGCGAGATCGACCTGATGGATACCCGGGAACTGGATCCGCCGATGCATACCGATATACCGCGGCTTCGGGACGGACGGGTAGGCGGACAATTCTGGTCGGTGTATGTCACGGCTAATCAGCCGGAAAGCGAAGCTGTTCAGCAGACCAAGGAGCAGATCGATTTTGTTTACAGAATGATTGAACGGTACCCGGAACATTTTGAACTTGCACTGACCGCGGATGATGTTGAAAGAGTGTTTGAAGACGGGAAAATTGCCTCCATGATTGGCATGGAGGGAGGACACTCGATAGGTAATTCACTGGGTGTGTTACGGCAGTTTTATAATCTTGGTGCGAGGTATATGACGATCACCCATTCCAGAACTCTGGACTGGGCGGATTCAGCAACCGATGATCCGGTTCACGACGGGCTGTCCGGTTTTGGCGAAGAGGTGATTCGAGAGATGAACTGGCTGGGGATGCTGGTGGATCTTTCCCATGTATCGCCACAGACGATGCGCGATGCCATTCGGGTATCTGAAGCACCCGTTATCTTTTCCCACTCATCTGCCAGGGGCGTATCAGACCATGCGAGAAATGTGCCGGATGATGTGCTGGAAATGGTAAAGGAGAACCGTGGAATTGTGATGGTTACTTTTGTCCCCTCGTTCGTCTCCGAAGAGCTCCGCCAGTATTTTGCCGAAGCAAGGGCACAGCAGGCAAAACTTGAAGCCCTTTATATCGGCCAGCCCGACCGGGTTCAACAAGAGATGAGCCAATGGAGAGATGCCAATCCGGAGCCGAAGACGACCCTTGAGCAGGTAGCCGACCATATCGACCATATCAGGGACCAAATCGGTATAGAGTACATCGGAATCGGGGCGGATTATGACGGAATAACGACCCTGCCAACCGGGCTGGAAGATGTGTCTACTTATCCCGATCTGTTTGCAGAACTTCTCAGGCGTGGATATTCCGAGGAGGATCTGAAGAAAATTGCCGGGTTGAATATTCTGCGCGTAATGCGTGAGGCTGAAGATGTCGCCGAAAGGCTTCAGCAGGAACGCCCATCCTCCGAAGCCATATTTGATGATTTTCACTTCCCATTGAATTCATCAGAATAGTAAGCCTCGGCCCGCTCGCGCAGGTTGAAATCGCTGCTCATGACCTGTCCGTAGGCTCCGGCGCTGCGGATGGCAACCAGGTCGCCCCGCTTCAGTTCCGGAAGAGGCACGCCTCTGCGGAACGTATCGGAGGTCTCACAGATCGGGCCAACTACATCGTATGTTTTTTCCGGCTTTCGACTGGTCAATACATCCACTTTGTGAGAAGCCTGGTAGAGGGCCGGGCGTATCAATTCGGTCATTCCTGCATCCAGCACGGCAAAATCGGTGTTGATTCCCTCCTTGACGAACAACACTTTCGAGATAAGGCTGCCGCACTGTCCAACAAGGCTGCGGCCGAGTTCAAAATGAATTTGCTGCCCGTCTTTTACCTGCAGGTGGTTGTCAAAGACCTCAAAAAAGGCTTTGAAATCGGGAATCGCTTCTTCATCCGGGGATTCATAATTGATCCCGTATCCGCCGCCTGCATTGATATGTTCAAGGTCGAACCCGTTTTTATCAAACTGCTGTTGAATGGAATTGATTCTTTCACACAAATCAATATAAGGCTGCAGATCCCTGATCTGGGAGCCGATATGAAAGTGAATGCCCGTTAGCTCAATAGCATCCATTCGCGGGAGCAATTCAAACAGATCCGGCAGTTTTTCAGGGTTGATCCCAAATTTGTTTTCATTCAGGCCGGTGGTGATGTACTTATGGGTGTTCGCTTCGATATTTGGATTCAGGCGGATCGAGACATTTGCCGTCTTCCCTGTTTTCCGGGCCAGTTCATTGAGCACCTCGATCTCCTGGAGCGACTCGCAGTTGAAGGAGAAGATATTGTAATCCAGACCGGTTTGCATCTCTTCATCGGTTTTTCCCACACCTGCAAATGCGATCTGATCGGGTTGAAATCCCGCTTCCAGTGCCCGCTCAATTTCCCTTCCACTCACACAGTCGATCGCCAGGCCGGCTTCCCGAATGATGGAGAGAATTTTCATATTGAAATTGGCCTTAACTGCATAATGGACATGGTAGCCTTTCGAGATGCCATGGGTGTGCACCTGTTCAAGCGTTTGCTTCAGCAGCTGGAGGTCGTAGTAATAAAACGGTGTTTTCAGGGATTTAAATTGCCTGACCAGGTCTTCGATAAACATTTATATGCTTTGGTTTCAAAAGTGTGAAGGTAAGAAAAAATTAGTATTGAGTATTGAGTATTGAGTACGGTGAGTAGATTTGAGTAGTGAGAATCTGTATGGTCCGGGGCCAATATCATCGAACACCCCTTGACGTCGCTTCGCTCCGCCTTTTCCCCTTAAGGGGAACTCACAATTCAACACACTAATACTCAATACTCTATACTCAATACCCACTACTAAAAAAACTAATCCCTTCCATACAGCTCCCGGCCGGCTTCCTCATACACATCTCCTTCCTGCCAAAATGGGGCTTCATCTGAATTGGCTACTTTTTGGGCGGCAAGCAGGAATGAACGTAAATATCGCGTGATGTAAGGATAATCCAGGGTGTGGGGCTCATCTTTCACTGTATGGTAGTATCTGTTGATCTCCTCATCAAAAGCGGTCAGGCCAAGACTGTAGGTGGGTGCCGGTATGCCTTTTCGGGCAAAACTGACATTATCAGAGCGATCGAACAGGTTCTGTTCCGGAACAGGGTCGGGGATCGCTTCAAGACCGAAGGCCTCGGCGGCAGCTTTAAAATCGTCATCAGCCTCGGTTCGCCCCAGGCCGATAACCGTTACTTTGGTGGTGTCGTTGTAACCGGCCCCGTCGATATTGATGTTATAGATAATCTGTTCCAGCGGCACCATCGGGTTTTCCGCAAAATAGTTGCTGCCGAGCAGCCCGACCTCTTCAGCCGTCCAGGCCGCAAAGATAACGGATCGTTTCGGCGGGTTTTCTGCCAGGTAACGTGCGGCAAACATAATTCCGGCCGTGCCTACGGCATTGTCTCGGGCACCATTGTAAATATAGTTTCCTTCCTTCTGACCTTCCACCACACCGATATGATCATAGTGAGCACCCAAAAGCAAATACTCATCTTTCAAGTCAGGGTCAGTCCCCTCAATATAACCGACAACATTGCTGCTGGTTACCCGATCAGCAGGCTCACCGATTACGGATATGGAAACGTCTTTTTCTCCCATATCACTGAATGCAGTGTGCAGATCCTGACCGGTACTGTTCATCCATATATGGGGAAGGATGCCATCTGCATCATCCTGAATTTGAGCGACTTCCAGACGGTCCTGGTTGAGATAGCTGACAATCATCTGCCACGGGAGTTGCCGGTTATCATAGAGTTCAATTACAACAGCAGCGCCCCGATCCTTCAGCTGCTCGTTTTTTTGCTCTGTACTCATGAACCATTGCTGCGGGTTCATCTGGCCTTCAGCTCCGGGTTTTACAACCACTACTTTGCCTTCCAGATTCCGGTTGTCCAACTCATCTCCCATGCCGTGCTCGAGAACTTTCAGAGGACCGGAGAAATCTCCTCGCGAGGTGTTCAGCATGATGAAATCATACCCGTACTGATAGGTAGAGTCACCAAGTACGATTTCTCCTTCCTCGGGGGCTTTTATGGTTTCAAATGGGATGCTCTGAAAATAGTCATCCTGCCCGGGTAGTGGTTTCACATTGTTTGTCATAAACCAGGTTGCAATATATCGTCCGGCAATATCAAGATGGGGAGTACCTGTATCACGGCCTTTAAATTCATCGGCTGCCAGAAAGTAGATCTGCATTTTAACATCCGATTTATGAACTGATTCTTTAATTCTGTCAACATCATCCGACTGTGCATGAAGCGGGACGGAGATAAAAAGAAACAGAATAAAAGGGAGGAGCACTCTGCGAATCATAGTAAAATCCAGTGGTTATTTTGAGGTTGTGTTAAAGAAATCACTTTCACAGAACGAATCAAAGAAGAAAATGATGCCTGACAGGGGTTCACGCATTTCCGAAACCACCCCCGCCAGGAGTTTGTAAAACAAATCGGTCACCGGGTGCAACATTCACGGCATCCTTCCATTTCAGGCGGGTTTCGGATCCATCTGCCCGGATTACCCTTTGATTGCCCGTTTGCCCAGTTTCTCCACCATTGAGCCCATAAGGTGAAACCACCCGGTGCTGAGTCAAAACAGAAAGCTGAACCGGCTCAAGAAAGGTCATCTCACGGATCAAGCCGTTTCCACCCGCCCACCGGCCCCTGCCGCAGGAGTCCGGACGAATGGCAAACCGGTCAAGCCTCACCGGGTATCGGTGCTCCAAAATCTCCGGGTCGGTGGCCCGGGTATTGGTCATGTGCTGATGAACCCCATCAGCCCCTTTAAATCCATCGCCGGCTCCGGTACCCCCGGCAACAGTTTCGTAGTAACCGAAGCTGTCGTTGCCAAACAGCACATTATTCATGGTTCCCTGGCTGCAGGCGGCCAGGCCAAAGGCTTTTAACAGGGTATCAACCAGGCGCTGGCTTGTCTCGATATTGCCGCCAACAACGGCCGGACAATCCGCCGGTTTCTCCGGGAATGGCGGATTCAGCATGCATTCCGGCAGAATAATATCGACAGGGTCGAGCAGCCCGTCATTCAGGGGAAGGGGCTCATCAACCATCAGCCTGAGAACATAAATGATTACACTGTTTACAATGGCAGGATTGGCATTCATATTGCCGGGATGCGTGCCGTTTGTCCCTGAAAAATCGAACGTGACCCGGTCTCCCTTCACCCGGCAGTTTACTTTCAGCAGCGAACCGTCATCCAGCGCCTCTTCGGCGGTGTAATCGCCATCATCCAGTTTCAACAAGGTGTTTCGCATCCTGCCGGCAGCATACGAGCGGAGCATCGTCATGTATCGGGTCACTTCTTGCATTCCAAAATGATCGACCAATGAGAGCAATGCCCGGATGCCTTTATGATTGGCTGCAACGGCCGCCTGAAGGTCGGCCAGATTTTCCTCAACCATACGCGAAGGCCACCGTGCGTTTTTCAGCTGATCCCGGACATCATCCCAGCGACCCTTTCCTTGTTGAATCAGATAGGATGGGGGAAATACAACCCCTTCTTCCTCAAGGTTTGTGGCATCCGGCGGCATCGACCCGGGAGATTTGCCGCCGATTTCTGCATGATGCGCCCGGTTGGCTGCAAAACCGACCCGTTCTCCATTGTAAAAAACAGGAGAAACCAGGGTGATGTCAGGCAGGTGAGAGCCGCCAAATCCGGGGTGGTTGGTCAGAATGACATCCCCTTCTTCCATCTCAATATGTTCCAGAAGCGTACGGACACAAAGGCCCATCGCGCCCAGGTGGACCGGTATATGGGGGGCATTTGCCACCAGATATCCTTCACTGTCAAGCAGGGCGCAGGAAAAATCATAGCGCTCTTTCACATTGACTGATAGGGCGGTTCGCCGCAGCATTTCACCCATCTCTTCTGCAATGGATGTAAATCGGTTTGTATACAGCTGCAGCTTGACGACTTCATTGTGATCGGAGTCCCTGTGATGCCCGGGGTCTTTTTTAACCCCTTCGTTATCAATGTCGGGGTGTTCTTTATAAACGTCAGGGCGTTCTTCAGCCGGCCGGGTTTGATCTGCCGGAAGATGTTGCAGTTCAATGGTCCGGTCGGAGCGGACCGAAATCTGCCATCCCGGTTCGGCAAAAAGGGTGCTGTAGGGATCCAGGATCAGTGCTGGGGCACGCAGGACGGTTCCCGGTTCCAGCGCATCCCGCCGGTAGACCGGCATTTCCATCCGGTTCCCCCTGTATTCAATCGATCGCAGTTTTGAAATCGGTGCCTTGAATTCTTTTTTCTCAAATTCCGAAGTATCGATCATCTTTACTTTTTCAGCAAGGATGATGCGTATCGCCTCCACTTCGATTGCCCGGCCTTTCACCCAGTGGCCATAAGTGGAGCGGTATGTTTCCCTGAATCTGTTTTCCAGGGAATCCTGCGTATTCCAGGGGATTTCAAGAGTGGACTCTTGACCTTCCAGTCGCATAAAGATGGATTGACTTTCAATAGCCTGTTCAGCAGCCGGTACGCCTTCCTCAGCCAGTTTTTTTTGCGCTTCCAGCCTGAGTGATTCAAACATGTCCGGGAGGTTCTCTTTTATCTGACCGTATCTTTTCAGGCACTGGCGGGCGGCAATTTTTTCAAGCCGGGCCTGTTCAAGGCCATAGGCGCTTAGAAGGCCTGCATCGGGCGGAAGCAGAACTTTTTTGATGCCAAGTGCAGAGGCGATCGAAGTTGCATGCTGTCCGCCGGCGCCACCAAAAGCAACAAGTGCATAATCGGATGGGTCAATCCCCTTTGCTGTGGATATGTTTTTGATCGCCTGGGCCATCTTCTCGTTTGCGATGTCGAGCAGTCCCTGCAGTATGCCGGGGCCGGAAACCGCATCATCTTTCTCTTTCACCTGCAAGAAGAGCTCATGAAATGCGTCCTTTGCGGCATCCAGATCAACCGGAAAGTGAAAATTGGAGGGATCAAGCCGGCCTGTCAGCAGATTTACATCGGTGATGGTCAGCGGCCCGCCAGATCCATAGCAGGCTGGGCCCGGCTCAGCACCCGCACTTTCCGGGCCTGCTGTCAGGCTCTCGCCGTCAAAGCCGCAGATGGATCCGCCCCCGGCGGCTACCGTTTCGATGGAAAGCGATGGCGCCGACAGAAGGGCATCACCCACAGTGTGCTCCCGGCGATATTCAAACCCGTGGTCATACCGGGCTACATCGGTACTGGTTCCCCCCATATCAAAAGAGATCAATTTGTTGATGCCGCATGATTTTCCGACGGCAGCCGCTCCCGTGATGCCGCCAGCCGGGCCGCTGAGCAGTCCGTCTTTGGGCTGGTAATGTGCTGCTCCGGTCAGGCCGCCGGCGCTTGTCATGATCAGCAGGTCGGGATCCGGCATACTGCCGCTGACATTCCGGATATATTGCTCCATGAGAGGCGCCAGAAAGGCGTTCACATCAGTTGTTATGGCACGCGGAACAATTTTGATGACCGGGCTCAGTTCGGATGAGAGCGAAACATGACTGACTCCCTGCTGCTCAAGATATTCTTTTATGATTTTTTCATGTGATGGGTTTTTGTAGCTGTTCATCAGGCATACAGCCACAGCATCCACATCCTTCAGCACCGGTCGCAGAATTTTTTCAAGCTGTGCCGGGT
Source organism: Balneolaceae bacterium (assembly GCA_007118695.1). GTDB lineage: Bacteria > Bacteroidota > Rhodothermia > Balneolales > Balneolaceae > SKRC01. Next base: position 14,572 of record SKRC01000039.1, read on the forward strand.
CCGGGGATTTCAGAACGGACCCGTCTGCATCGATTCGTTCAGGAATTTCCAGTATGCGGGTGTAAAACGGGTCGGGCTTGGCCACTTCGAGTGAGAACAGGTTCGGACGTTGCTGATTGCGGATCAGAAGCAGGTCGCCAAAGCCCTCTGTTGTCAGATAGAGTGTTTTGGCTCCTTTCCGTTCCAGCAGGGCATTGGTCCCTTTTGTTGTGGACAGGCGCATGTCGATTGCCGGGAGGTCTTGTCCGGGTGGGGTTTGTGTGACCAGCCTTGCTGCCAGCACCGGCGCTTCGGCGTCCGATCGGACTTCAAACGTTTTGTCTTCCAATTCTACAGAAGGGAGGGAGTCGTACAGCTGCAATGTGGATTGCTCTGAATTGAAGTTCTCCACGGCCATAGTCTTGATGTCATCAGATCCCGGCAGCCGGAAGTGAAAGCCGTTGATAAAATTGTCCGGCGCGTTCCATTCCTGTTTGATTTTCAGGGAGTTTGGACCTGTTTGCTGTTCAACCGTTCCACGCAGGGCGCTGGAACTGAGTACCTTGCACCGGTGATAGCTGCCATCGGGAGCCCGGGCGATGCAGTCGGTGAAGGTGCCGCCTGTGTCGATATAAATTTTCCACGGTGTTTGGGCTTTGTCAGGTGTCATGATGGTTCGGCCGGTTTCAATAGAAGGCTATAAGATTCACCGCTTATTGTCAAAGGGAAAATAAATCCTCATCAGGTTCAATGAGCGAGGGCCCCTGGTTCCGCGCATTATTCACCGCCGTCGATACCTTGTAAAAGGATATATCATCCGAAGGATAGGGACGGACCAGGTCCCGGAGGCCTTCTGTATCCTGATTTGCAGGGTCCAGCCAATGGTCAATCTCCTGGTCCAGCAGAATAGCCGGCATCCGGTCATGAATTGGGGCCAGTTTATCATTGGATTCTGTTGTGATGATCGTGAAGCTGTTGACCACCTGGCCGCCGTCTCCTTGCCAATGTTCATACAAGCCTGCAAACGACATCAACCCCTGATCCTTTAGCGTGATGTAGTGAGGAATCTTTCCATCCGGGGTTTTCACCCATTCATAAAAGCCGCTGGCCGGAACGATGCACCGCTGTTTTTTGAACGGCTTCTGATAGGTCCTCTTGGAGGCTATCGATTCGGCCCGTGCATTAAACATGGAATAGCCGGTATTGACCTCTTTTGCCCAAAACGGAACCAGCCCCCAGCGGTATTTGTCAATCACTCGTCCTTCCTTCTCATGTTGCAAAACGACCGGCATATCGACGGATGGTGCTGCATTATAGTTGGGCCTCCATTCAAAAGTCCCCCGGGGAGTGGCTTGATAGTTCTCCTTTAACTCTTCAATTCCGGCTTTTAATACATAGCGTCCGCACATATTGTTTTTAAATCAAAAGTGGTTCATTTCCCCGACCCCGTCCCAATCCCGAGCGTTCGGGACGGGATCGGGGTCGGAAATATTTGAATATACATTTTCGTTTGATACCCCGATGGCGCTGCTTCGGGGGTAGTTCATTGATAATTTTTTTTGTGTAAATAAAAAAAGTTCCATCAAGATAATGATCAATATAGACATAAATTTTTACGTGGTGATTCAGGGTTTTTACATTTAAAAATAAAAAATCAATCTGTTTTCATAAGGTTTTATGTGTAATAGATTTGGAATGATTATCTTTGCCAATCG
>SKRC01000102.1 GCA_007118695.1 Balneolaceae bacterium
AAGACTTCGTGAGCTCAGGGTTGAAAAGAGCGCTGTTACCGATACCCTGAGGGAAGTGATGGTGATGAGGGAACGGCTCAATCGGCGTCAGTCTTACGTACGTGAGCGGGGCATGTACGATCAGCTGGGTGAAAAAGTAAGCCCGGGTGTGCCGGGAAGCATTATGGAGTTCCCCGATGATTTGCCCAGAAACCGGCTCGGGCTGGCTCAATGGCTATTGGATCCGGCCCATCCTCTGACTTCCCGCGTGGTTGTGAACCGGTACTGGCAGATGTTTTTTGGTGAAGGGCTGGTGGATACTCCTGAGGATTTTGGCAATCAGGGGGCACTGCCGAGCCACCCCGAGCTCCTGGACTGGCTGGCAGTCACTTTCCGCGTGAACGGATGGGATGTCAAAGAGCTGCTCAAAGAAATTGTGATGTCGCAGACCTACCGGCAATCGTCAGTAACCACTCCGCAATTGCGGGAGAAAGACCCGGATAACCGGTTGCTCGCCCGCGGTCCCCGTTACCGGCTGCAGGCCGAGATGATTCGCGATAACGCCCTGGTTGCAAGCGGACTGCTGGTCCCGGAGATTGGCGGGCCAAGTGTCAAACCCTATCAACCCGAAGGACTTTGGGAAGAGACCACTTCCGGCAGGCATCTGACCGAATACATCCGGGATGAAGGCGATTCCCTTTACCGGCGCAGTCTCTACACATTCTGGAAACGAACTGCACCACCACCGGGAATGACTACCTTTGATGCGGCCATGAGGAGTCATCCAACGGTCAAACGCGGCCATACCAGTACCCCCCTGCAGGCCCTGAATATTTTGAATGATCCACAATATGTTGAGGCCTCAAGAATTCTGGCCGAACGTATGATGAAAAAGGGTGGTAATGAGCTGGGTGAACAGATTTCCTTTGCATTTTTAGCTGCAACTTCCAGGATGCCGAATCCCGAAGAGATCGATATTCTGATGGATCTCTACCGGCAGGAATTACAAACTTATAAAGCTGAACCGGATAGTGCTGATGCACTGCTTGGCGTCGGTGATTATCCGGCCGATAAAACTTTAGATGCCCCTGAACTGGCGGCGAGAACCATCATTGCCAGTACGATCCTGAACCTCGATGAAACGTTAACGAAAGAGTAGGAGCCTGTTATGTCTGATGAAATTCACAAGTGTAATTGCAATATGAATCGCCGGCACTTTCTTTCCAAGACCAGTCTGGGTCTGGGGGCCTTTGCGTTGGCTTCATTATTGAATCCCAAAGCCCTGTTTTCAAGGAAAGTGGATCCGCTTGCAGGTGCTATGGAAACGACTCATGTGATCCCGAAAGCCAAAAGAATTATCTATCTGTTTCAAAGCGGCGGACCGTCGCAGCATGATATGTTCGACTACAAGCCGAAAATGGAGGAGCTGGATGGTGAGGAGCTGCCACCGTCGGTGCGGGGTGATCAGCGGCTGACCGGAATGACTGCCAATCAGACCAGTTTTCCTGTAGCCGGTCCCCGGTTTAAATTCAAACGGCATGGCGAGAGTGGCGCCTGGGTGAGCGATCTGCTCCCGTACACAGCAGAAATTGCCGACGAACTCTGTTTCATCAAAACCGCATATACCGAAGAGATCAACCATGATCCCGCGATTACGTTCTTTCAGACCGGTTCACCGCAGCCGGGCTTGCCAAGTATGGGTTCTTGGATAAGTTATGGGTTGGGCTCGGATAACGAAAATCTTCCCTCCTTCAGTGTTCTTATATCCCGCGGGACCGGCCGGCCGTTTGATCAGCCTCTTTATTCCCGCCTTTGGGGGAGTGGGTTTTTGCCTTCGCTTCACCAGGGAGTCCAGTATCGTGCAGGTAAAGATCCGGTACTGAATTTGCACAATCCCGACGGCGTGAAAAAAATGAGCCGCCGGAGTATGTTGGATGCTTTGAAAGATTTGAATCAATTGCATTTGGATGAATACGGGGATCCCGAGATTACCACCCGGATTGAACAGTATGAGATGGCCTACCGGATGCAGACCTCGGTTCCGGAAACCATGGATCTGTCTGATGAACCGGAATCGACATTTGAACTCTATGGTGAGGATGCAAAGACTCCCGGTACCTATGCGGCCAACTGCCTGCTGGCCCGACGATTGGCCGAGCGGGATGTGAAATTTATTCAACTTTATCATATGGGATGGGATCAGCATAATGGTATTCCCGATCAGTTGCCCCTGCAGTGTCAAGATATTGACCAGGCTTCGGCCGGATTGGTGAAAGACCTGAAGCAGCGGGGATTGCTGGAAGATACGTTGGTTATCTGGGGCGGAGAGTTTGGCCGGACCGCTTATTGCCAGGGGCCGCTGACCAAGAAAACATATGGACGCGATCATCACCCTAGATGTTTTACCATATGGATGGCCGGCGGGGGCGTCAAACGCGGCATTACCTATGGAGAAACAGACGAATTCGGCTATAATATCGTCAAAGATCCGGTTCATGTGCACGACATCCAGGCAACGATATTGCACCTGATGGGTATCGATCACGAAAGACTGACTTACCGCGACCAGGGCAGGCGATTCCGGCTGACCGATGTTCATGGCAAAGTCGTAGATGATATTATTGCATGAATCTTCGATCTTTGACTTTCGACCTTCGGCTTTTGGCTTCGGGGATCTTGTACCGGGTACATCCCCGTCCTATTTTTCGGCCCCCAGTCCGTACAGCAATCCACCCATGACTTTATCGATCTCTTTATTGTGAAAATCATCTTTGCACTATTACTTTTTTTGCCGGTTTCGACAAATTATGAAACCGAAGCTGATCCCCGGATGAACGAATCTTATACCGCAATTTCGCAGGATACCATGCAGGATCCTCACGCCACGGCTGCGGGAAGCCGGTATGTGAATCTTGATGAGAGTGAATCCTCGGACCTGGTGCTTTTCTTTGGCCGTTTTCACCCCGTTTTTGTCCATTTGCCAATCGGATTTCTGCTGTTTGCTTTCTTGCTGGAGTTTGTATCGCTGATTCGACGATTTGCGTATTTAAACGACGCGGTTCCTTTTGCTTTGTTGATGGGAGTGTTGAGTGGAATTGCGGCGGGTACCACCGGCTATATGCTTTCATTAGGCGGAGGTTATGGGGAGGATCTCTTATCCACTCACAAATGGCTGGGAATAAGTATGACCCTTATCGCCCTGGCAGCCTTTTTTGTCAGGATCCTGTATTACGATCATCCGGTATGGAAAAAAGTGTTTCGCTCGCTGCTCATTGTCATGGTAGGTGTTGTGATGGTCACCGGTCATTATGGGGGAAGCCTCACACATGGCTCCGACTATCTGTTTCGCTATATGCCTGAACCGTTGCGGTCCATCATCGGGGTTGAACTTGAAGAAGAAGAGCAGATAGCATTGATCGAGGACCTCGATACCGCCCGCATCTATGATGATATCATACATCCTATTCTGAGAACGCGCTGTCAGAGCTGTCACAATCCCGACAGAACCGAAGGTGAATTGTTGATGACATCCCTGGATCAACTCATGGCGGGTGGGGAGAGCGGGCCTGTCATTGTGGAAAACAATGCGGAAGAAAGCGAGTTGTTCCGGCGGTTAATACTGCCGGCCAGGGATGAAGAGCGGATGCCGCCCAGAGGCAGGAGGCAACTGACCAGCGATCAGATCCGGTTGATCGGCTGGTGGATTGACAAGGGAGTTCCCTCATCACAGATGGTTTCGGAGGTTGATATTTCGGATGAGATTTTCGGCATACTGAACAAGCTGACCGTTGGCGGGCAAAGTTTTTTTGCCAGAACCGTGGTGCCTGAAGCTGATCCGGATACGATAAATCAAATCAGTGAACATGGGTTCCGAATTACACCCATTGCCGAAGGAATGAATTTTTTAAGGGTTAGCCTTTCTGCATCCAAAACCAGTATAAGTGAAGAAGATTTCAAGCGGTTGCTTCCTCTTTCCCAACAGATCACCTGGATAGATTTCAGCAGAGTCGAGGTTAGTGACGATGTACTTCGTGAGTTATCGGAATTCAAACATTTAACCCGGTTGAATCTTGCCAATACATCCATCGGTGACCAGACACTTGAACGTATCAGGATGTTGCCAAACCTGGAATACCTGAATGTGTATGGCACGGAAGTAAGTGATGATGGGCTGCAATTTGTAGCAGATCATGTTAATCTTAAATCACTCTATGTATGGCAGACAAAGATAAATAAAGAGACAGTTGAAGAGCTACAGAAAAACCGTCCAAATCTCTATATAAATTTCGGGTTAAATTAGTCCCTGTCAGTTTGCAGCGACGGGTAAATTTCCCCGACCGCAGTCGGAGGGAACCGGTTAGCTTCGCGTTTAAAAGATGAATGCCCGGAGCACATTTTTTGGAATTAATGTTGTTAAATAGGTGAGCATTATCTTAGGTATTTTCTTCGTAAACAATTGATTAAAACCATGCAAACATATTTTTTGTAAATAATGCAGGCTAAATAACTTGCTCATAGAATCCGGATAACCCAAAACCATTGGTCGATACAAAGACATTATAGATATATGGATGAAATGCAGGTTGGCCAACCTGTGCTGAAAACGATACCAACAGATTTTGATTCCCGGGAATTTGTATTCTATATACTTTAAACTGGTATCATGAAAAATCTTTCTGAAAAAATTTACGATAAGTTCAAGCAACTTTTTTCAAAGGAACCCACCTTGATACGGTCTCCCGGCAGGGCAAATCTGATAGGTGACCATACCGATTATAACAACGGTTTTGTACTCCCTGCCGCAATTAATAAGCACATTATTCTGGCTATTGCCCCAAACGACCTGCAGCTAGTGCGGGCTTATGCAATGGATATGGATAAGCCTTATTTTAAG
>SKRC01000182.1 GCA_007118695.1 Balneolaceae bacterium
AACGATGACCCCGGTAAAAAAAGGCCTTACCCATACGGCTTTTTGGGTCACTGTATTGCCGGATTCTTCCTGTAATCCGCTCTCTTCACTTAGAGCAGAAAATAAAGCCCGAATGTGACGCCCATGTTATGAGGATTGAAGTTGATTTCCGGCTGGTCCCCGGAGCTGATAACTGAAAAGATGACCCTGGTCTCGAACCCGACCTTGTAATTGGCTCCGCGCTCCAGGCCGGCTCCCAGGATCACGCCGCCGTCAAATTCGGAATACTGGTCCAATACATCATTCGAAAAACTGCCCTGAAATTCAATCCCGATCGGGGCGCCAGAGTTGTGGCCTGAAAATTGCGCATCGAGCAGGTATCCGCCGAAAACCCCGCCCGTCATGTGAAATGTAGTACGCGCCCTCGGCCGGCCGAAAACGATTTCCTCCGACGGTACGGTGGTCAGCTGCATCAGTAATGGAAGCTGCACATAGAGCAATTGCGTCTCGCTGACCGATTGAAAATCAAATCCGCGAAGGGTAAACGTGTCGTCATAAGTGGCGCCAAGCAGTATGGCAGACGGTTCGGCCTGAAACCGCAGGTGCTGCGTCAGGGGCGCGCGGTAAATGAATCCGCCCTGAAAACCTACTTTGGCTTCCGGCGCAAAATCGAGTTCAAAATCATCCCCTGCAAACCGAAAATTATTCAGATGTGAGCTGACATTCATTCCGCCGGAGAAGCCGATTCCTGTGCGCTGGGCTTCGGCTTTGTCGGCCGACCCGGCCAGGATCAGAATGAAAAAGCATATGAACACAGTAACCGACAGAAAACGTACACAATTCATTATAGTAGCTGTTTTTGATTGTTTGATGTTCATCAAACTCACCGATAATTGTAGATAATAATTGTAGATAATCTTTAAGTTGATCTTCCAAGCTAAAAAAAAGAAAAACGAAAATACGATTCTTTCTGCATTATTAGAAGAGTGTAACGTTCACTGATACAGTGTGTCAGTGTGTCAGTGCTACAGTTTGTCAGTTGTGCGTAGTCTGCGAGCTGGCATACCCATACCAATTCAAGGGTCTGAATCCGTTAGTTTTCACATTCCTTGAACTGTCAAACTCCTTGAATTTCTTGAATTCCTGGCATTCCTTGAATTTTCACATACCGTAAAAACAGTCTCAGCGTCAATATCGAAATAATGATGTGTAATTATATCCCGCATGCCCATAACTTTTTCCATTCTATTTCCGGGTAACTTTTTAATAATTCTTGTTGTGTAGCTTTGTCGATACGTTTTAAAGCCTCTCCGATATTGATTAATTGCATGCAAATACTATCAAGTTTTTCCCGCCCTTGATCACTGTCCAAAAAATCTGATGCAGAATGAATCATCTTGAATCTTTTCTGTATTTGATCAAGTGCCCATATGATATCGTCAAGAATATCTAAAATGATTTCATTGTCATACATACAGGGTGTCTTTATCTATTCTTTTTTTTAACGTGTGATTCATATTTTCGCGATATCTGACTACATCCACCTTTATTCCCAAATGCTCTTCTATAGTTTGCTTAATACCGATTAAAGAAAACAGATCGGGTTTTTCCAATTCAACGACAATGTCAATATCACTCTCCTCATCTTCATGACCTATTGCATAACTGCCAAATAAACCGATCTTTGTGACTCCAAATTTTTTTTCAAATTCGGGTTTATGCTCTGCGAGATATTGTATGATTTCTTCTTTTTCCACAGTACTTAATTTAATGGTTTAAATCGCTTTTACAATATTGACATTCCATGGAACTTTCTTTTTGACCGGCGATCTTTCCATTTGGCTTTTAATTCATCAAAAAATGGAGATTTAAATACCCGGGATTGGATTCGCGTAACGGATTTAATTAAAAAAACTTTCGATGTCATACAAAGATGCAGTCAACCCGGCAATACTGGAACTCATAAAATCACTACAAGAGAAAGCATACCATAGCGGTCGTATCAGCCATTAATGCGTTTATTATTGCAACCTCTATTCGATTTCTATGAATTTCCCGGGTTCATGAGCCTTGATGACAGATGGTAATTTCTCAACCAGTGGAAATAAATCTTCATAGATGTTGGTTCTGGCTTTCAGTAGTACAACCTGGATTGAAGAAGAGGGGATAAATTGTTGAAAACTCAGATTTTTGTCACTGGTTATAAACACATCGAATTCTCCCTCGGCCACTGACAATAACTTTCCATTCGGAAGGCTCGCCCAACTCATATCGCTTCGCGGTACTACGTATCAGGAGTAGTTTTTACAAAGAAACCCGGATCCAATTCCTCAATTCGATACTTCAATTTTTTGGGAAGGCACTCATCTAACAAAATCTTGATCATTTCGTCTGAAGTAGTTGATTGAAGAATTGCATCTTAAAACAGGTGACAAGGTCACTATTGAGCGTAAAGGCTCAAACCTGGAACTGCGGCCTGTTGACCCTGAATTTGAAGAACTTCTTTAAGATTCATCTAATTATTGATTCTGCCTGTGTCTTTGTAAACTCGTGGTTCAGATATTAAAGGAAATCGAGATTAATTGAATACGGGATTACCGACTATGAAACGAATATACCTGTCATCGCCGCATATGGGAGGGGGGGAGCTGGATTTTATTCACGACGCTTTTGATAAGAACTGGATTGCCCCGCTGGGAGAGAATGTGAACAAATTTGAAGAGGTGCTGCAGGGGTATACCGGGCGTACATCCGCCGCTGTACTGACCTCAGGGACTGCGGCCATTCACCTGGGGCTGATTCTGTGCGGGGTGAAGCCGGGCGATGAAGTGATCTGCCAGTCGTTTACCTTTGCCGCCACGGCCAACCCGATCCGGTACCAGGGGGCGACGCCGGTGTTTGTCGACTCGGAGCCGGACACGTGGAACATGGACCCGGATTTGTTGGAGCAGGCGATTGTGGACAGGATGGGAGGTCAAAGTTCAAAGCTCAAAGCTGAAAGTTCAAAGGGGGAGGTCGAAGCTCGAAGCTCAAAGGTGAAAGCTGAAAGGGGAGCTGGGGGCGGGAAGCCGAAGGCGATTGTGGTGGTGCATTTGTATGGCATGCCGGCCAGGATGGACCGGATCCTGGAGATTGCAGCCAAATACGACATCCCGGTGATCGAAGATGCAGCCGAAGCGCTGGGCTCATCGCTGAACGGGCGCAAATGCGGTGGATTCGGCAAGCTGTCCGTTCTCTCGTTCAACGGCAACAAGATCATCACCACCTCTGGTGGCGGGGCGTTGCTGAGCGACGATGAGGGGCTCATCAAAAAAGCCCGTTTCCTGGCCACACAGGCGCGCGACGACGCTCCGCACTACCAGCACTCCGAACTCGGCTACAACTACCGGATGAGCAATATCGTAGCCGGAATCGGCCGCGGGCAAATGCAGGTTCTGGACGAGTACGTTGCCCTGCGCCGGGTGAATCACGACTTTTACTTTGAAGCTCTTGAGGGGTCCTGGCTTGGAAGTGAGAAGGGAAAAGGCAAAAGTGAAAAGGGCAAAGGAAGAAGGCAAAAGGGAGAAGGCGAACTTTCAGCTTTGAGCTTTGAGCTTTCAACTTCTTCATCACCAACCGGAATCTATTTCCTCAAGGAACCCGAAGGATATAAGAGCAACCGGTGGCTGACGACCATCCTGGTGAACCCGGAGGAGACCGGGGGCGTGACGCGCGATGATATCCGCCTGGCCCTGGAGGAGCAGAACATCGAGTGCCGTCCGCTCTGGAAGCCGATGCATCAGCAGCCGCTTTACCGGGATTATCCGTTTTACGGCAACGGCGTATCGGACTGGCTGTTTGAGTACGGCCTCTGCCTGCCGTCGGGCAGCAATTTATCCGATGAAGATCGCGAGCGCGTGGTCGGGGCTATCAGACAGGTTCTAAAAGGATAGTCCCCGGCAAATTCCCGCACCGATTACCCTAATTAACTTATTTGGCCTTTGATTGGCTTTTGTCAGGCTCTTGATTGGCCATTATCGGGGCACTGTCCGCAAGGGGCCGGGGAACCGGATTAGCTACTTACTCTCTTTCCCTGCTTTCCCGAACGGCCTCATTTAATTCATTCAGGCTGATCCCGGTATTGACACCTGCCACATCCAAGGGCGATTTCTTCTCTTCAATCGGCTTTAAAACAAAGGTTTGTCCGTCCCGTCGTTTAATTTGTACTTGTCCTTCCCTGCGGGCATCATCCAACAATTTTGCCAGCTGTTGCCGGGCCTGGGAATAGGTATATACTTTCATTTCGATATCTCCAATAAGGTTAAATTTAATTCTTTTCCAATCCCCGTCAATTTATTATCTAAACTCAACAAGGGTGACCGGTACTGCCGAGCACAATCCAAAACGTAGGCATCATAGGCATAAATATTATGGGTATATGCCAATCTTGTCGCCTCTGTCAGCCTCAGCTTTGTTCTGCGGATTGGTATTTCATTAAATTGTAAAAGTACCTGCTCAGCATCCTCTAACGTTAAACGGTCTCGTTTAAACATTGCGGATAAAGCATTTCCAACTTCTGCATCCAAACACGACGGGGCCTGCAATTCATGGCCTTTTGTCGCTTCGATGATTGCTGGTTTGTGCTCTTCATTTAGAAGTATAGCCAATAAGGCTGATGTATCAATTGTGACAATCATACATCAATATAACAATTGTACAAGTAACATACCTATGGCATTCCGAGTGCCTGAACATTATGTGCATCAAACAGACTGGATTACGTATATTGTCAATGATACCCGCTCTGCCTGTTCTCCGAAATCTCATGTCTTTGCCCGTATCGACGAACACCCCTTGGCGTCGCTTCGCTCCTCCTGTTCCCCAGATCGGAAGA
>SKRC01000098.1 GCA_007118695.1 Balneolaceae bacterium
AGTGTTCGCTTGATTTATGAAGATATAGGTAAAGGTCCGATGAGAACTATTCAGGCAGGTTCAGGTTATTGGTCTCAGAATAGTACAATACAAATCCTGGGCATGGCCCGGACACCTATTGCAATAGAAGTCTTTTGGTACGATGGAGAGTATACTATGCATCCTGTTAATATTGAGAAACAATTGAATTATATAATTGAACATCCGGAAAATTCCTGATATTTCCCTGTTTTATGAGTCCGCTCTTTTTACATTGGAGCGGGCTCTACACTATAATAAACAGTCATAACTAGGTATAATGCATGTTAAACTGTGAGGATGCCCTGGCAATGAATGTATTTATGATGCAGCCCGATGAGGTTACTATAGTAGCCCGCCGGACAAAGGAACTATTGAAGTAAGTTGTCTGGAATATATTATATTCTTCGATGGGGAGTAAAAAACGCAAACATTAAATAACCCGGTATATATATGCTTAGCCGTAAAGATATGTTAAATACAATTCATCCCGGATATTCTGCTTCTATTCAAAGATCCGGTTTACTTTACTATTCATTGGCTTTTTTGTTTGGTTTTCTTTTGTTTGCTCTTCCGGTTATGGTGCAGGCTCAGAATTACGATCTTCTGATAAAGGGAGGTCATGTAATCGATGCGAAAAATGACATTGACGGACAGATGGATATTGCCGTTAAAGATGGAACCATCGCCAGGGTTGCATCCAATATCTCCGAAACTGAAGCCGAAAGAGTGGTTAATGCAGAAGGTTTGTATGTGTCCCCGGGATTGATCGACATACATTCCCATAATTACTATGGCACCGAACCCTACCGGTCGTACAGTAACGGTTTCTCGGCTCTTCCCCCGGATGGTTTTACATTCCGTGCAGGGGTTACGACGGTCGTGGATGTCGGTGGTGCCGGCTGGAAAAACTTTCGGCATTTTAAGGATCAGGTGATTGACCGGTCCCAGACACGCGTACTTGCCTTTATCAATATTGTCGGTGATGGCATGAGCGGGCTGCCCGAGCAAAACCTTGAAGATATGGACCCGAGAATGACTTCACTTACAGCCAACCGGTTCCCTGAAATTGTAGGTGTCAAGATTGCCCATTACAGCGGTCACGATTGGGAGCCGTATCATCGAACTGTTCAGGCTGCTGAAGATGCAGGAATCCCTGTTATGGTCGACTTTGGTGGTGCTAACCCTCCGTTGCCGCTTGAAGATCTGTTTTTTAATGTATTACGCCCCGGTGATATCTATACCCACGCTTATGGCGGGGGTGGAGCCCGCAGACAGGCGGTCGTGGATGAGAACGGCACACTTCGCGCCCGAATGCTGGAAGCCCAAGAACGGGGGATCATCTTTGATATCGGACATGGCGGAGGCAGCTTTTTCTATTCGGTTGCTGTGCCTGCGATGGAACAAGGATTGTGGCCGGATGTAATCAGCACGGATATTCACCGTGGCAGTATGAACGACGGGATGAAAGATATGCTTAACGTCGTATCCAAGATTTTGAATATGGGAATGTCACTGCAGGAAGTTATCGAAGCCTCGACATGGAAGCCAGCCCAGGTTATTCAACGCGAAGATCTGGGCCATCTTAGCGAAGGAGCTGAGGCCGATATTGCAATTTTCAGTCTTCATGAAGGAGACTTCGGTTTTCTTGACTCCCGCGGGTACCTCAAACCGGGAAATCAAAAACTGGAGACAGAATTAACAGTCCGGCGAGGCAGGGTTGTATGGGATTTGAATGGACTTGCAGCACCTCTGTGGAATGAATAGAGGACTCTCAATAAGTCTGTTTTCAGCCCTGGTTTTGAATTCGGGCGTATGATATGAAAGCTTAATAAATTGAACCAAAAATAAACGAAAGATTTTTGATTCAATTTTTGCAGTTCTGCTGAAAATAAGATTACTTCAGGGTTATCGTATTCTTATATCACAAATGATTTTTCATGATATACCCTGTTCGCAATGCTGAAGTAAAATGAAATTTCCGAAACTATATAAATCTATAAATAACTTAATTTAACTATGGAACAAAAGACAGAGTCTGCCTATCGCATTCGGTCCAGAAAATCAATGATTAAAGCGATGTTTAGTGGAGTCATGGCAACCGGTGCAGGCTTGTTCGGAATAACACATGCCAAAGCTCCTGATAAGAAACCGGTGAAGGCTAACGGTGCAGTGGAGTTCTCGGGAAACCGGCAGCCATTAATTTCTCAATTTACAACACATGAAAACTTTGTTTTCGTCAAGGGTATGGGTGATCACGATGAAACGGATATTAGAAAAGCTACCAGTTCTGTACTTGATCAAATTGAGGAACAACTGATAGAAGCCGGCTCTTCGATGGACAAGGCCCTTCAGGTTACGGTCTTTCTTCACAACTTGCGAGATTATGATGCAATGAATGAAGCCTATCGCGGCCGGTTTGGTGATAATCCGCCGGCTCGATCAACAGTGGCCTGCTATAATGGAATACCGGGCGGATCCTTGCTGGAAATAGACTGTATAGCAGCACTTTGAAAAATGGAACACACCGGCTTTCTTCAGACAGATCCATGCATCGATTAATTACTGCTAAAGGTAAATTAAAACCTCTTAAGACTTCTATGGGCTATACAGATCAAAAAAATTCCAGAAGAACAGCGATCAAATCCATGTTTGCAGCGGTTGTGGCAACCGGTGCCGGCATGTTCGGCATTGCAAGTGCAAAATCAACCGGCTCTGCTAAGTTGGAAAAATCACCTGGTAAAGATACAGCCATCAAAAAATACCCGGATAAAGAATTCGTCCATCAGGGCAGGCAGCCTCTCTTTTCGGGTTCGACCGTTCACGATGGATTTGTCTTCGTTGCCGGAAAAGGTGAACATGGAGAAGGGGACATTAAAGTACATACCAAAAAAGTTCTCGATAAGATCGAGGAAGAACTGAACCGGGCTGGTTCCTCTATGGAAAAAGCTCTTCAGGTGAATGTCTATCTCCATAATATCCGGGATTATGATGGAATGAACGAAGTTTACCGGGGACGGTTCGGCGACCATCCCCCGGCACGTTCAACTGTAGCCTGTTATAGCGGAATTCCGGGAAATTCACTGGTTGAAATTGATTGTATAGCGGCTTTATGAAATGGAATTGCGAATATGGAAAGAAAAATTCAGATGCACATGATCCAGTGATCATTCAAGTCAATGCGTGTTCTGCCGGAAACGTCAGGGATTTTTGGGAATACAACATTGTCAACCGAATGGATTAACACAGTGATCCGAGCGGCACTTAATATCAATCATAACAAATCTTAATCGATAACGACCAAAATGGACAATTCAATTAAAAAATATCCCAATAAAGAAGAAAAAAATGTACAAGGCCGACAACCGCTTCTGTCCGGTGCGGTCGTTCACGGTGGCCTGGTCTATGTAGCGGGAAAAGGTGCCCGGGGTGAGCGGGATATCCGAAAAGCAACGACCCAGGTCCTTGACAGTATTGAAGAAGAATTGAAAAATGCAGGCTCTTCCATGGAGAGGGCATTGAAAGTTACTGTCTTTATGGATGATCTGAAGGAGTTCAGCGCGATGAATGAAGCTTACAGGGGACGGTTTGGAGATGAACCCCCAGTGCGTTCCACCGTTGCCACATATGGTGGTATCCCGGGCGACTCAATAATTGAGATTGATTGTATTGCAGCACTTGACTGATCTCAATGATCTGTTTCCAGTAACATTTAACCAGCTGCCATGAACGTGAATCAAAGATGATATTCAAATTGAATTGAAGCAAAGAGGTCATCACTCATGCTATTCAGCAAGAAAATCTTGCAACCAAATAAAATAAACTATATTACAGCTACAGTCCTATGAAACATGATCAATTACCATATTTAAAACGAAGCAAATCTAAAAGGTTTTCAGGGATGAGCATGAAAATCTTTCAAATACTCCTTGCAGGGCTCCTGGTTACTTTCCTGTCGGCCGGCCACGCCAATTCAGCTCACGCGCAATCGTATGACCTGCTGATCAAAGGCGGCCATGTAATCGATGCCAAAAATAACATTGATACCCGAAGGGATGTTGCTATTAAAGATGGCAAAATTGCCCGCGTAGCCCGAAGTATTTCTGCCAATTCAGCGGAACGTGTGATTGATGCATCCGGCCTTTATGTAACTCCCGGTCTGATTGATATCCACGGGCACCATTTTCACGGCACAGAGCCCAACGCTTATCTGAGCAACAGCTTTACAGCACTTCCACCAGACGGATTTACATTCCGGGCCGGAGTTACAACCGCTGTGGATGTCGGGGGCCCCGGCTGGACCGATTTCCGCCTGTTTAAAGAGCAGGTCATCGACCGATCGCGAACCCGTGTGCTGGCCTTTATCAATATTATTGGTGTGGGTATGAAAGGTGTGGTACCTTACGAGCAGAATGTCAACGATATGGATCCCAAGATGACAGCCCTGGTTGCCAATCAGTTTTCCGATTATATCGTAGGTGTCAAGATCGCCCATTACAGCGGGCACGAATGGGAACCGTATCGTCGTGCGGTCGAAGCAGCCGAGCAGGCGGGAATTCCCGTGATGGTCGATTTTGGCGGAGCTGAGCCGCCTCTGCCACTTGAGGAACTCTTTTTTGATGTATTACGGGCAGGGGATATCTACACTCATGCATATGGTGGGGGAATGACCGGGCACGGAGGCCGACAGTCGATTGTGGGTGATGATGGCAATCTAAGGCCCCGGATGCTCGAGGCGCAGGAACATGGAATCATTTTTGATGTCGGCCATGGAGGCGGAAGCTTTTTCTATGAATTTGCTATCCCTGCAACCGAG
>SKRC01000054.1 GCA_007118695.1 Balneolaceae bacterium
CTGACTCCTGACTTCTTAAATATAATTTGGATATTAATTGATCCGGATTGAAATCGTTTGAAAAAATATACAGTAATACCCCGGGGCTTCAATCATCCGTTCCGGTAAATGAAAATTTATCCTAATACTATCACATATTCCCTTTAATCATGAAAGCATATTTAGACCTGGTCAGAAATGTCCTTGAAAACGGAATCCGCAAAGAGAACCGTACAGGCACTGACACCATTTCCTGTTTTGCAGAACACTATAAAGTTGACCTGTCTGAAGGGTTTCCTCTGTTGACGACCAAGAAAGTTTACTTCCGTTCCGTCATACTTGAACTGCTTTGGTATTTAAGGGGAGAGGACCATATCAAATGGCTGCGCGATGAAAAGGATTGTCATATCTGGGATGCCTGGGCTGATGAGGAAGGGTATGTCGGCCCCATATATCCGGTCCTCTGGAGACGGTTTCCCTATCTTGAAGACGACAAGGGACGAAAATATTTGTCCAACGGAAATGCCGATACTGTTCAGTGGAAGCGAAATGAATTTGATCAGGTGCAACGGGCCATAGATTTGATAAAATCAAATCCCAACAGCCGCAGAATTGTCGTCAGTGCCTGGCACCCGGGTCTGCTTGACGAGATGGCTTTGCCACCCTGCCACATCATGTATATCTTCAATGTATCAGGAGGAAAGCTCAACTGCCATCTGACGCAAAGATCGGGGGATATCGCTCTCGGTATCCCGTTCAACCTGGCCTGCTACTCGGCCCTGACAGCAGCCATTGCCGGGGAAACCGGTTTGGAACCCGGAACATTTGCACATACAATTGTAGATGCCCATATTTACGAGAATCACATTGATGGGTTAAAAGAGCAGTTAACGAGAACCCCCAAAAAACTGCCAACCCTTGAAATTGCCCGAAAACCCCTGGATTCGCTGGAATTTGATGATTTCAAATTGATCGGTTACGACCCGCATCCTTCCATAAAATTTGACGTTGCCGTATGACGCTGGCCCTGATAGCTGCCCATGATCAAAATCTTGTTATCGGTGCAAAAGGCGGGCTTCCCTGGCACTATAAAGAGGATATGCTCTACTTTAAAAAGACCACTATGGGATATCCGGTACTGATGGGACGAGGGGTATTCGAGGAAGTCGGTGAAAAAAAACTGCCCGGCCGTCGAAATGTCGTTCTCACAAGAACAAAAAAATATCCCGACAAGGATGTTGAAGTTTTTGAATCCATTGATTATGCTTTGGAAAGCCTTCAAGAGGAAAAGAAAATATTTGTTATCGGGGGAGGAGAGATTTACCGGCAAACGATTGACCTGGCCGATGAGTTATACATTACAGAGATCAAAAATGACTATGAGGGAGATACGTTTTTTCCGGAATATCGTCACCTGATCGGCAAAATATGGATCGAGATCTGGAGTGAAGATCACAACGATTTCCGCTTCAAACGCTACAAGAAAAAGGGATCAAAAGCTTAAAGTTTTCTAATCATCCTTAATCAGAAAGAGAACGGTTGTTGGAAGGGGTCTATTAGAAAAGATTAATTACATATCTGACTAATTAGCTTTTATTTAGATCTAAAGCATACTCTGTAGTCTAAGAACTAATCTGTATGAGTTCTTATCATAAATTTATTTAAAGGATTCGGCGATCGAGCAGGTGAAAAGATTTTGTTAAATAATCTTGAAAATATTATTCCTTATTTATTAAGTGATGTCTGGTATGTGGAATTGGCAAATCAGATTTATCTGATTATTGTTCTCATACTTTTTTCACTTGTGGCCTATCTGTTTATAAAGAATCGAAGGGATGAAGATAATTTTATTCTAAACCAGCTTGAGCAGAAAGCATATCTGAGAGCAATTTCCACGTATATAAGAAGTGCCTTGGCGGTTATTGACAGGAGCGATCAGATCAAGTTTGCAAACAGCCGGTTTTTGAAGCTTTTTAATGTTACTTCCGATGAGATAGAGGGCAAGAATATCTATCAAACCCCACTGACCCAGGAGTTCTTGCAGACACTCGAGTCAGGTGAAAGCTACGCCACATTTCAGCCGACTAACGGTACAGGAGAAAAAAAAATACTTTACAGACACCCGATTACAACAGAAGTAGGCCAGTTGATTGGAGATCTGATATTCATCGGCACTGATGTTGGTATGGAGAAGATTGTCAGTGACGATCCGGAAGACCTGATGCTTGAAAAAATGTCCCACAATTTAAAAACGCCACTCAATGCAATAATGGGATACAGTCAGTTGTTGCTCGGCCATGAAGGCCTGGATGCCGAACAGCGAAAATACCTGCATACGATTACCGAAAACAGCACGGATCTGCTCAATCAGATTGATGTATTGCTGAGTGAGCAGGAGAAGCAATCCGGCCGCAAAGGGGTAATTGGACTGGGGCAGAAGGAGATCGAAAAAATTCTGATTGTCGATGATGTCTCGTTCAATCGAACGTTGCTGCGTATTATGCTGGACAGGCACGGCTATAAACTGGTCGAGGCCAAAAACGGAAAAGAAGCCCTGGAGAAGATAAAACAGGATGTACCGGACCTGGTGCTTATGGATATTACCATGCCGGTAATGGATGGTCTGCAGGCCTTGAAAGAACTCCGGAGAAGTGAAAGCTACATTGCAAATATTCCGGTCATCGCGGTAACGGCACAGAGCAGGAAAGGCAACAGGGAACGGCTTCTCTCGGAAGGGTTTGACGGTTACCTTCAAAAACCGTTTAAGGAAGAAGAACTGATGAAGATGATTAAAGCCTGATATCAGCTTCTTTCAAATGAACGATATAGGGTTTTACGACCGGCTTGGTCAGGGCTATAATGTTTTTAGTGTCTGCAGCTTTTGAAAATTCAATGGCCCTCTGCTGATCGTCCAAAATCCAGATCCCCTCATTTTCATATTTATAGGCTTCACTGTAGCTCTGATCGCTTTTGTAATAGTAAGAGGCGGACTCCTCATCGGATGGCAGCCCCTGTTTATCCAACAATTTCTGTGTGATCCCCAACAGATCAGCCATCAATGTTTTTCCGGGCTTTCGGGATAGAAATGTGGTGCGAAACAGGGATCGGTTCAAAAAGCGGCGACAAAGATCCGACAAGATGGGGTCCTCGGAATGCATCCAGTATTTGATACTCAGATAGACATCATGATCATCCAGCAGCGTATACATCTCAATCATTTTTTTGCTGATCGATTTTTTGGATGAGGGATTATATTTCAGGAAATAATTAAGGGCAATCGATGGCTGGTGGATTTCGGCTCCCTGCTCGATCAGCCATCTGACCCTGCGAAAGATCATTTTCAGCAGCGTATCGGCCGATAACACGGTTTTGTGCAGATACACTTGCATATACATAAGACGCCGGGAGAGGATGTAATTTTCAATGGCATAGATCCCTTTCTTCTCAATGACGACATTGCCCTTGAAGACCCGCATGGTTTTCAGAATTCTGTTGATGCCGACAGAGCCTTCCGATACCCCGGTAAAAAAGCTGTCTCTTTTCAGGTAGTCGAGCCGGTCGATATCAAGCTGAGAGGATATCAGCTGGTGCAGAAATTTCTTGGGATGCTGATCCGTGAAGATATCAATAGCGGTATCCAAAGCCCCATGAAACTGCCGGTTCAATTCTTTCATGATGGCAAGGCTCATCAATTCATGATTGAAATCATCTATCAGGGTATGCTCAAGGGTATGCGAGAGGGGGCCGTGGCCAATGTCGTGCAGGAGAATGGCAATCAGTGTTCCTTCGATCTCGGCATCACTGATCGTCGTATCCTTTTCCCGCAGGTTTTTCAAAACGCGCTGTCCCAGTTCAAGGGCGCCAAGTGCATGGGAAAATCTGGAATGTTCGGCGGCAGGAAATACCAGATAACCCAGTCCGAGCTGCCTGATCCGTCTCAGCCGCTGAACATAGGGATGGTCGATCAGCTTAAGAATGATTCCTTTGGGTACCGTAATAAACCCGTGAATCGGATCATTGAATATTTTGTACTGGGTGCTTTTATCCATCAGAAATTTTTTTTGGGCGCGATACGGGAAGAGTCACAGCCGGTAACATACGGGCAATCGGTTTTTCGTATTAATCAAGTCATTTGGTTCGCCCAAAGATGAGATCTTTAACGCTTAAATAAAAGCTCTAAAACAGACTCGCAGGGCATGGTTCAAAGATCCTGTAATTCATCAACGTAATTCGGGAAATTTTGCCCGTCTACAGCGTTTTTCATGTCTTTCTACGTCCAATTCTTTATCTTGCTCCGTTTATGTAGACACGGTTGCTACCGGGTTGTGGGAACTGCAGCTAATTCCCCGTATCCCGTGAAATTCCTAAATCAATATCATCGCTATGTTTGACAGCAAGACCGATTCATTTCTGGAAGAACTACTGATAACTCCGAGTCCGACCGGCTATGAAACCGAAGGACAAAAAGTATGGACTCGGTATGTCGGTGGATTTGCCGACAAGGTGGAGACAGACGCGTACGGCTCGGCGATTGCCCGGCTGGATACGAATGCAGATGTAATGACCGTAATGCTTGAGGCGCACTGTGATGAGATCGGGATGGTCGTGCAGCATATCACAGATGAGGGATTCATCTACCTGAATAAACTCGGCGGGAGTGATTCCACCATTGCACGTGCAAAGCGTGTTTTTATCCACTCAAAAAAGGGGCGAACCCTGGGGGTTACCGGAAACACCGCCATTCATCTGCAGGACAACAAGAACGGTGGCGGTAAAGAGCCCGCCTGGAAGGAGATCTATGTGGACATCGGTGTGTCTAGCAGGGAAGATGCATTGAAGCTCGTTCAGATAGGCGACCCGGTTACCTATTGCGAGGATTTGAACAAATTAAATGAGGAAATGATCACGGCAAGAGCCCTTGACAACCGGATCGGGGGATTTGTCATAGCCAAGGCTTTGCAGCAGCTGAAAAAGAACAGGAAAGATCTGAAGGTGAATGTGATTGCATTAAATTCCATCCAGGAAGAGGTGGGAGGGTTTGGGGCGCGTATGATGAGTTTTCGTCATATGCCCGATGCCGCCCTGGTGACCGATGTCACGCATGCCACCGATACCCCGGGAATCGATCAGAGAGAACATGGCCAGGTGAAGCTAGGCAAAGGGCCGACGGTGCAACACGGTGGGGCAAACCATCCGAAAGTGGTTGAACTGGTGGAGCGAGTGGCAGGAGAGAAGGAGATTGCCATTCAGCATGAAACGACGAGTATCAGGACCGGAACCGATACGGACAGTATATTTTTTCAAAAGACGGGCATTCCCTGCGCCCTGTTGTCGGTGCCCATTCGCTACATGCATTCACCGGTGGAAACGGCTTCCATCAATGATGTTAAGAAACTTATCGAGCTCATGACACAGACCGTACTGGCCCTGGAGCCGGACCAGGCATTTACGGTGCATTAGCAGTTACAGTAACAGTGTGTCAGTGCTGCAGTGTGTCAGTGTGTCAATGATCAGTAAACAGTAAACAGTAAACAGTGATCAGTTGGCAGTTGCAGTTGCAGTGGCGGTTGGCAGTGATAGTAAGTCTAATAGACAGCGGTCGGGGCTGCGGTTTTGAAAACCCTTTGGCCTTAGTCCCCAAAAAAACTGATTTTGCAATGGCTCCTTTTAATGAATAAAAAACCAGAGCATCAAAACGATAAAAAATGGACTGATGAATGTAATGATCAATCCCGGAATTCTGAAATCAGCCTGCCTGAGATAATGAGTGGAGAAAACCAGGGCATTGGGCGGGGTAGAGATCGGCAATAATAGGGCAGTAGAGGCAGCAAAACCCAGAGTAACCACCATTAATAGAATGTATTCCGGTGGAACCAGAATGGCACCCAATGGAATCAGGATGCTGGCAGCGGCAGTGTTGCTCATCACGTTGGATGCAAGGCTTGTTACAAATGCAACCAGCAGGATGACAAACAGGGGATTTTCAAATGCCGGCAATCGTTCGACAAAATAAGCAGCGAGCCCGGAATCGTTGATAGCGATGCCCAGGGTCAAACCACCGGCAACGAGAATCAGGGTGTCCCAGGGGATCAGCTTGATCTCTTCTGCCTGAATAATACCTACTGCAGTAAAGATGACAATCGGAACCAGCGATACCACTGCCACCGGAATTTGATGGATGGTTGAGGTCATCCAAAGGCCGATGGTGATCAAAAAAGTAAGGACTACAATGATCCGGTTTTCCGTGGTATTGCGTTTTGCCCATTCTCTTGGAGTCGATTCTTCAACTTCCACCAATTCAAGGTGTTTCAGATTTGTCTTGTATAGCCTTGTAAGTATGAACCAGGAGAGAATAATCAAGGTAATTGCGGTTGGTACCCCGGGGATCATCCAGTCGGTAAAGGTAAAATCATAACCGGCCGACTGCAGAATTCCCAGAGCTATGGCATTGGGAGAGCTGCCTATTACGGTCCCGATTCCGCCGAGGGTGGCGGCTGAGGCAATACCGAGAAGCATCGCTTTGACAATGGGTTCCTCCTTGCCATACTGCTTGGCAAAAGGCAGGATAATGGTCAGCATCATCGCTGTGGTAGCCGTATTTGAGATAAACATACTCAACACCCCGGTAGTGATCATGACCCCGAGCAGCAGCCGCTTGGGTTCGGTGCCGAATCGCTTGATGACAAAGCTGGAAAATTTACGGTCGAACTTGGTAATCTGTGCCCCGATAGCTAACATAAAACCGCCCAGTAGTATCCAGATGACCGGACTGGACCAGGTATTGACATACTTTTCCCAGTCGTCGGATATCTCCATTGGGGCTAGGCTCTCCAGAAAAAAAACAGAAAGCCCGATGATAATAAAACTGACAGCAAACGGAGGTACGGCCTCGCTTATCCAAAGAGCTGCTGCCAGAATCAGAATGAACAGGGCATGGCCGGCAGAAGGGTCCAGGTCGGCTGGCATAAAAAAGTTTAAAAAGACAATACACGACAGGATGATTACTACCAGCATCGTCAAATTCCGGGTGACCGGCCACTGGACGCTCTTGATGGCTCTGTTCGCTGCCAGACGGGAATCGGCGAAAGAAAAATTTTTAATACGATTGGCAAGTCGTGTTTTAAGCATGGAAGCCGGCCGGCCGGGTTATTTGTTAATTTAGTATCCCTCAGGATTTTTTTTCTGCCAGTTCCACGCATCATTGCACATTTGCTGAATGCCGCGTTTAGCCGACCATTGCAGCTCCCGTTCTGCTTTGGCCGGGTCAGCGAAAGTCTCGGCGATATCACCCTGCCGGCGATCCGTAATTTGGTAGGGGATCTTCCTGCCGGAAGCTTCTTCAAACGCTTTAATAACTTCGAGTACCGAATATCCTTTTCCGGTTCCCAGGTTGTAGATTACAATCCCGGGGTTTTCCATCAGTTTCTCCCAGGCTTTCACATGCCCGGTGGCCAGATCCACAACATGAATATAATCGCGCACCCCTGTGCCGTCGCGTGTGGGATAATCACCGCCGAATACATTCAGTTTTTCCAGTTTTCCTACTGCTACCTGTGTCACGTAAGGGAGTAGGTTGTTCGGAATACCGCTGGGATCTTCACCGATTTCGCCACTTTCGTGAGCGCCAACCGGGTTGAAATATCGCAGCAATGCAATATTCCAGCTCTCATCAGACCGGTAGAGATCTTTCAGGATATACTCAATCGTCAGTTTTGTACGGCCATACGGATTGGCTGCCGATAGCGGGAACTCTTCATTAATAGGAACAGTATCGGGGTCACCATAGACCGTGCAGGATGAGCTGAAAACCATATTTTTGACACCAGTTTCCTTCATAACTTCCAACAGGTTAAGGGTACCTTCCACATTATTTTTATAGTAGTGGAGAGGTTTCTCCACGGATTCCCCGACAGCTTTCAACCCGGCAAAATGGATCACCCCATCAATGTCGTAACTGTCAAACAGGCTTCTCAATTTCTCCTTGTCGAGCAGATCTGCTTTTTCAAAAACACTTTCTTTACCGGCCAGCTTATGCACCCGGTTGAGGGCTTCAAGTTTACTATTGCTGAGGTTATCCATTGAAACAATATTGTAACCGGCCTTCAGCAGCTCCAATACCGTGTGACTGCCAATATAACCGGTTCCTCCCGTGACCAATATATTCATAACTTATTCAGTTTTTATTTCAGGTTGTTTATTATTTGCTGAAATTCAGAAATGGCTTGATCGCAAATCACCTGAATTTTATGGATCGATATTTCAAGTTCTTTTTTTGGCCTTCCGTCAATGAGCATCTCCTTGGCTTTTTCATATTCGTCAAGGAGTTCATCAATCTCCAGCATCTGAACCACCGGTTTTATTTTATGGCCGGCCCGTCTGAGGTTTTCCATATCTTTATCCAATAGATATTTGGAATAATGATCCGAGAATTCACTAAAGGATTGAATAGAAGCTTCTGCGAATTCAATGACATACTTTTGTTCATTGAACAGCATTTTGTAGATTTTATCTATATCAATCAGGTTTTGATTCTTTTGTCCACTCATCCTGTCCATGTATTAATCGTTTACCGGGGAGGTGATCCCATGGGGTGTGGGCCTGTTGTTTTCATCAAGGTGTACAAAAACGATCTTGTCAATACGTATAATAACCTTGTGTGTAAATTTATGACGCACTTCACATTTCACAGTTATTGAACTCTTGCCGAAACGAACGGTCTCCATCCCTATCTCAATAACATCACCCAATTCAGCGGAACTTACAAAATCAATTTCAGACATGAATTTAGTGACTATGTTTCCACGACCAAGTTGGCAGGAGACATAAATGGCTGCCTCTTCATCTATCCAGGCGAGAACAGTTCCGCCAAACAGGGTGCCATGGGCATTTAAATCTTGTGGTTTAATGATTTTTCTGCTGTAAAAACGCATTTCTGGAAATTTTTCCGGCATTATTCCGATCCTTGCAGGTTTCGTACGTTAATTTTTTGGTGATGTAACTGGCTGCTTCATTAAAAATACAAACAATTTAGGGATTTGATGAAGGTTTTCTGTTCGCCCGCAATTCTGTATGCCCTGCCGGGCAGGATGAGTCATTGAATCACAGGATGAAAAATACAGATAACATCGATCAACAACCGCAAAAATGAGGGTAGACCGACTATTAGAAATTTCAAAAACCTGTAACAATTGATCGTTTTTAGTCTCTCTATTAACACTTCTGTTACTCTATTAGACCCCAAACAGTTTTAAATTCGGACATGAAAAAAATAGCATTTACAAACCAAAAAGGTGGTGTTGGCAAAACTACGACCACTGTTAATGTAGGAGCGGGTCTCAGTTTGATGGGAAAAAAGGTTTTGGTTATTGACCTGGATCCGCAGGCGAATCTGACCTACTCCCTGAAGATGCGTACAAGTAAACTAGAGAAAACTGTATATGATGTCCTAAAGGGTGATGTCGAAGCCCGTGATGCGATTATGACGCATGGAAGTTTTGACCTCATGCCGTCTTCACTGGAGCTGTCAGGAGCTGAGCTTGAACTAGCCAATGAACCTGCCCGGGAATGCCTTTTAAGAGATGCAATCGATGTGTTGTATGAATATGATTATATCCTGATCGATTGCCCGCCTAACCTGGGATTGCTGACGCTGAATGCCTTCACGGCCGTTGAAGAGGTCATCATAGTTCTACAGTCGGAGTATCTGGCCCTCCACGGACTTTCCAAACTCATGAATGTGATTGAGGTTGTCCAAAAACGGTTAAACAGTTCCCTTGAGGTGGCCGGTATCATCTGCACACTGTACGACAGCCGCAAGAATCTGAACAGGGAAGTAGTGGGTCATATTCGTGATCACTTTGGGTCGAAGGTCTTTAAAACCGTGATTCGTGATAATGTTGCCCTGGCAGAAGCTCCAAGTCATCATAAGACGATCTTCGAATACGATGATGCGAGTAATGGAGCCAAAGATTACTTTGCCCTTGCCAAAGAGATTAGAAACGGTCATTGATATGGGCAAGAAAAAGAGCCTGGGTCACAGTCCGCTCGGATTTGATTTCGACGACGGATTGGCATACGACTTTATCCCCGATTTGAATGAACAGATGGTTCAGGAAGTGGATCATCCTGAGAAAGATAATATAGAACATGTTCCGAATAAAACTGTGGTCAGTTACTATATCGAGGAACAGCTTGTAGGCCGGATCAAAAAGCTGGCTCATATAACCGAACAGAGTTATTCAGCAGTAGCGACAAATGCTTTTACGGACTACTTGCAAAAGGAAGGTTTTTAATTCAAATGCGGGTCATTTCACCGATCCCGAAAGCGTTCGGGACGGTAAGATGTACAAATTTAAATCAGATAAATACCCCGATGGTTCTGCCTTGGGGCAGTTCATTGGCAACAGCTTAAGCCTGCATTAATTCACCAAGCTCAATTTCTATTAGAATCATCCAGGTACCTTTGTATATAATCTACAGGCTCAGTTAATACCCTTGATCGTCAGTTCACTTTGGTGGGCTGGCGATTTTTTTGTGATAAAGACGGGTGAAATCTTTATCATCAAAAAAACAATTCGGATGTATAACCAGGTTCAAAGTCCACAATTTGCACAACTCGCTGAGCAGCTGTCTATTCAGTTAGATGCCAACAAGCCGACAGACCCGTTTGTACCGGTGGAAATCATCGTTCCCAACAGGGACACCGCACACTGGCTGTTGCTCTATATAGCTGAATCAGACGGGATAGCCGGAAACTATGAATTCCGATTGCCCTCTGAATGGCTCTGGCAGAGAATCAGGGAAGTCAGGCCGCAGCTTCCTGATATGCTGCCTTCCGATCCGGGCCCGATGGCATGGTCGATATATTCACTTCTCAAGGACCGGGATACCCTGGCCAGGTTCCCTGCTTTAAAAAATTGGCTCGATTGTCAATCAGGCCCGCCCGGCCTTCACTCGTGGCACCTGTCCAGGCAGATCAGCATTGTGTTCGATCAATACCAGGTTTACAGGCCTCAAATGCTTCAGGCATGGGAGAAAGGTGAGGCGAAAAACGGGGCTGCTGCCTGGCAGGCCAGGTTATGGAAGTTATTAACTGATGAATGGGATGGATTGACTGATAACGAGTTACGAACTCATCGGGGTGAACTTTATTTTGAGATCCTGGAGAAATACAAAACAAAAACAGGCGGCGGCCAACAGCCGATTTATATTTTCAACGCCGGATTGATCCCACCGCCCATCAGTCGCCTGTTTCTTGAGATAGGCAAAACCAGTGAGGTCTTCCATTTTATCATCTCTTCATGCAACTTTGCCCGCACATTGATGGAAGATCAAATACGCAATGAGGTCTTCAAAAGTTTCGGCCAGGAGCAATTGGAGCAATTCGATTTCGTCGGGGAGTTTCGCGATACACATCCGGACCTGGTTGGCCACGAGTCAGTTACCCCCGGGGCCTTTAATAATCACAACCTGGCAAAGATCCGGCAATCCATTATTAATAATCGCCCCGTTCCCACATTAAAGGAAGCAGATAATTCAATTGTAATCAAGTCCTGCCACAGCCCGCTGCGTGAGGTTGAGGCATTGCATCAGTACCTGTTGGAGTTGTTCTCGAGTAGAGGGGATTTAAACCCGGATGATATACTGGTTGTAACCCCCGATATTCAGCGATATGAGCCATTTATCCGGGCTGTATTCGGCACCCGGGAGGAGGGCCTGCCTGACATTCCATACCATCTTGCAGGCGGCCCCGGATCACCATCGCGGATCAATCAGGCATTTTTGCATCTGTTAAAGTTGCCTGAATCCAGGTTCAGCAAGGAGGAGGTAATTGAATTCCTTCAGCATACGGCCATTCGCGATCATTTTCAGTTAAGTGATTCGGATATCTCCTTGGTGGAGAATTGGTTTTCAGAAAACCGGGTTGTTTGGGGGCTTGACGGACAGCACCGGTCGGAATTCCGGCAGCCGGCCGATGAGCAGCAGACCTGGAAGCATGCCATGCGCCGAGGGTGGCTGGGCCAGCTAATGGCCGGTGAACCCGGTACAGTTTCCGGCGACGTGCTTCTGTATGCGGGAATATCATCATCAGACGAAAAAGAGCTCTGGGCCAGGATTCACCATATTCTGAAGATCTTATCAGACTGTATATACAGGTCCCGGCAGGAATTAACCCCGCAGGAGTGGGAGGCCGTACTGGCTGGATGGGCCCGGCAATTTTTTTCTCAGGAACCGGCCTACGAGGACGAATTTCAGGGCCTGCTGAATGTCATTCAACAAACGGTCCGGGAAATGGTAACAGGTAATGTAAATTATGCTGTCTCTTTTTCATTGGTATGTAATAGTTTAATAACCAAGATCGAGAATAGTTCCGGGGCGCCATCCTTTTTCACTCGAGGCATGCTGGTCAACTCCATGGTGCCAGTGCGAAGCCTGCCTTTTAAGGTGATTGCATTGCTTGGCCTCAATGATGACCACTTTCCGAGAAAGCCTTTGAAACCGGAATTCGATTTGATGGAATCAGAAAAAAAGCCGGGGGAGCGTGACAGAAAGAATGAAGACAGGAACCTGTTTCTTGAATCGATTATGGCTGCCCGGGAGGTGCACTATTCCAGTTATATCGGGAAAAATCAACAGGACAATGAACCGATACCACCTTCACCGATCCTGGATGAGTGGATCCGGATCGTCGCGGATTGCTTTCAGAAAAAATCCGGTGACATTGAGCATTTTGAACGCTTAAATGAATTTTCATCTGAAACATATTCCGGAAAATACCATTTGCTTGCAAAACAGATGCGAAGCAGTCGAAAAGTCAGGGGAATTGATGTTGACGATTCCCTGCCGCTCCCGGACAACCTGAATGGCGGAACAATCTCTTTAGATCAATTGGACATGTTTTTCAGGAACCCGGCCGGTACTTTCTTCCGGGATCAGCTGGATATATTCCTAAAAAACCTTGAAAGTAATGAAGAGAAGGAGTTTGCAATCGACGGGCTGAATAGCCATATCCTTTTTCAACATATCTTCAGCTGGTACTTGCACGGAAAAGACAAAAATGAGATCTCTGAGTTGTTGCTTCTTTCAGGCTTCCTGCCGGAAGGATGGCCCGGGGAAAAAAGGCTCAGAGAACACTTTGCCAGGGCTGTGCAGGCCGTGGATCAGATTCGGGATAAGGGCCATGAGCCTGGTTTGACAGATATAAAAATTGATATTCAATTGAGCAGCAATAAAATAGAAGGGGATATCTATTCTTTTTCTAGGGAAGGGATGCTGGATATTCACATTTCCGGAGCTTCGGGGAGAATCATGTTGTCCAGTTGGCTGCGGCATCTTTTACTTTGCATTCACTACAGTGACCCGGCATTCAACAGCGACATTTTGTACGAAGTAAAGAAGGGGGCCGGGACATGGAGTCGTTTCACCTATGAACCGGATGCCCTGGAAATTCTTGATAAGCTGGTCGGGGTTTTTAAAGACGGAATGAGAGGCCCGGTTAACCTGTATATCGATTCTGCTTTTGAATATGCTGTGAACCTGGAGAAAAGCGAGTCCGCAGCCAGAAACAAAGCCCTGACAAAATGGGGTGGTGAGTTTAACGCCTATCCAGAACGAAGCAACCGATACCTGGAATTGCTGCTGGGCAAAGAGGCAGAAGCTGACATGGATGAATTAATTAGTTGCTCTGACAGGCTATTCGGGCCTATGATGAAAAATATGAGAAGCGAACCATGAATCCATCCAGGCAATTTTCCGTATTTGAGTCCCCCCTTGACTCCCATATGCTTATCGAGGCAAGTGCAGGAACTGGCAAAACGTATACGATTACGGGCCTCTACATCCGCCTGCTCCTTGAAAAGGAAGTCACACTGGACAGGCTTCTGGTGGTAACTTTTACCCGTATGGCCACCAAAGAGTTAAAAGAACGTATTCTTAATCGTTTAAGGAGTTCTCTGTATGCACTGGAGACCGGTGATTCAAATGATGACTCTTTTTTGTCGGACCTGCTCGAATCAATTGAGAATCATCCGGCTGCAGTTGTCCGGTTACGTGAATCAATCCGGAATTTTGATGATGCCCGGATATTTACGATCCACGGTTTCTGCCAGCAGGTATTGCGTGAGGAGGCACTCACCTCCGGGGCGCCGTTTAAAATGGAGATTACCCATTCGGATGAGTTTCTGTCGGAAGCAGCTGAGGATTATTGGCGAATTTTTGTCAATAAAAACAGCGGTACCGAGGCCGGCCGGTACCTGATCGATAAATTGATGGGTTTAGGGGCAGGGCCGGAAGCGTTTTTGACAGTGTTAATGCCTGCCATTCAATATAAAAATGATAAAGAGGCAGATTTTAAGGGGGTGGGAGATTTTGAGCCGCTTCCATTTATTGAACGAGTGCTGAGCCTGAGGCGTGAACTATCGGAAATTTGGGGAGCAGAACGGGAAGAGATCATCCGTCAGTTGATCGAATCGGATGTGAAGCGGATGACTGAAAAGAGTGTGGTCAGCCGGGCGGCAGAGATGGATTCATTTTTATCACAAGAAGGGTACAGCCAGGATCGTTTCGGCAAGATGCGATTCTTTCTGCCGTCCTATTTCAGGGATAACCTGAAAAAAGATAAAACCAGGCTGCCTGAACATCCGTTTTTTGATCGATGTGTGGAATATGAGTCGATGGCAGATGGAATCCCGCGGGTTTCTACCTGGATTCTGGAAGATGCCGTTCAAACGATCAGCGAATCGAGAAATAAAAAGAGTTCAGAATCCTCCGTTCTCACGTACGATGATCTGCTCGCCCGGCTCAATGATGCACTTGAATCACCCGGTTCGGGGCCTGGCCTGGCTGCCAGGTTACGCCAGAAATACCCTTGCGCGCTGGTGGATGAGTTTCAGGACACCGATCCGGTGCAATACGATATCTTTAATAAGATCTATCCGGCAGGCAGCGGGGAGACATCATTAATGATGATCGGTGACCCCAAACAGGCCATTTATGCTTTCCGCGGGGCTGACCTGTACGCGTATATCAGGGCGCGTGAACAGGTGCCGGCCAGATCCCGGTACACCCTGCAGAAAAATTTCAGGAGCACTCCCGAATTAATAGAAGCCATTAATACATTTTTCAGCCCGCCGCATGAAACACCATTCCTGGAAGATCAGGTATCCTATCACAAGATTGAAGCCGGCAATCCCGATTCGGGCGGCTCTTTCGAGATGAATGGAAAACCGGTGACTCCTCTAAAGATATTCAGCTGCCACGGGATACATGCCAAAAGTACATTGACGCCCCTGTATTTAAAAGAGACGGCCCGGCAGGTTACAGAGCTGGTCAGGGAAGGCGGAAGGGGTGTTGCCACATTCCGCGAGCAGCATCAGAAGAGAAATTTAAAGGCTGCTGATATAGCGGTTCTCGTTCACTCCCACAGGGATGCCGAATCCATCAAAGAATATTTAAAAGAGCTGGGAGTCGGCTCTGTTACCTATTCCAGGGAAAAGGTATTTGAAAGCCGGGAAGCGGAAAGGATTGAGCAACTGTTGACCGCTGTATTGGATCCTGTAAGCAGATCTGCCGTACAGTCGGCGGTTGTGTCCGGATTCTTTGGGCTTACACTCTCAGCGATTGCTGAGCAGCTTCTGGATGAATCCCTGTTGCTGCAACTGACCGAACGATTGCAGGGCCTCAACGAATGCTGGTTCCAGCTGGGAGTCTATCCGATGCTGAGAAAGGTGCTTTTTGAAGGGAATGGGCTTACCCACATCGCCAGACTTCATAACAGCGAAAGAGTCATTACCAACCTGCAGCAATTATTTGAACTGGCAGCCAATGCTGAACTGGAGCACGGCTTCGATCCGCCGGCTTTACTGCGATGGTTCAGGAAGAAAATGGCAGAATCCTCTTCCGATGATGAAGAAGCCCTCCGGCTCGAAAGTGATGAGAACCTGGTTAAAATCACCACCATTCATAACAGCAAAGGCCTTGAATTTCCTGTGGTATTCTGTCCAACCTTATGGAATGGAAGGGGGTATACATATCGAAACAATCGAATAGAAACGTATC
>SKRC01000033.1 GCA_007118695.1 Balneolaceae bacterium
ACCCAAAGTTGTAATTGGAACAATGATCCCGATGCGATCGACGGGACTCGAAGGGCCGATCCCGACAGGCTTGTCGGGATCGGCACCGAAAGCTCGGTGCAAAAAAGGTCTAACGACTTTTTTGGGTTAAATGGAAGACCGGCGGGAAAACCAAAAATTCGATTGGGCAACCTAAATTTTTCCAACATTTTTGAAGAAATTGTGTTTACTTCCACTATAAGTACAAAATTGAATAAAGGAAGGCCTTGAAAAACCAGGATTATTGGCCAGGATCAACCCATAGGGGTTGAAGTACTGCTCCGGCAGCATAACGAGGTCTCCGGGATTCGAAAGCCTGCAGCTAAGTAGTGATACATTTATGCATACACATTGGCCGCTTCCGGTTTTAAACTTATGTGGGGGTTTTAAAAATCCAGATAAAACAGCTCATTTTTTGAATCCAGGTCTGCAGGTACGGGACAGGCGCGAAGAACTCTGTTTTACAGGGCCCGTGGTGAAATTGGGTTGGATCAATTGTTGATTTTGCAAAAACTTCTGATGTTGGATGGGTCAGGTTTTTAACCTCTGCGGCTTTTTTAAAAATTAATCCTAGTGCATTTCAGACAAATGAACCATTTCAGCTATTTTCAAACGCTATCCTTCAGTATTTGCCTTCTCGGTTTCATGATAATGGCTTTTGCCTGTTCGGATACGGATGCCGTACCGGATACCGATGCAGACAGCCAACACAGTGAACTGCGCATTGAACAAGATGAAAATGCCGGGACTATTTCTGTCTTTCGGGTCGGGGAGCAGGAGGCAATCCTGACGCAAAACGCAAGAGAGGATTTTCGGCCGTATGTGCACCCGATCGTGGCGCCCGACGGCAGGGGGGTGCTCACCGAAGACAGCCCAAGCCATCACACACATCAAACCGGATTGTACTGGGGATTTACCAGTGTCAACGGCCGCGACTTTTTTCACAATCCCGGGGGCGACTACTGGCAGCGGGTCTCTGCAGGCATCATTGAGGAACAGGATCAGGGCGGGGGATACGGTTATCACAACCATGAACACGACCATAACCATAACCATGATCACCATGCCCACGATCATGCAGAAAATGGTGGAAATGAAACCAATGGTGTGAAATGGCAGACGGTGTACGACATGCTTGATGAGGAAGGCCGGGCGATGATGACAGAAACACAAAACTGGTCGATGCGGGAGACTGACGGAGAGTTCATCCTGGACCTGGAATGGCAGGGACAGGCGCACACAGATATTACCATAGGCGAATTTGACTACGGCGGGTTGTTTCTGCGCATGCCCTGGCGGGAAGGTATACCCGCGGAAATTGTAAATGCCGTCCGGGATCACAACGAACGGGCTGAGGGGCAGCGTGCCATGTGGTTAAACATCGGTATGGAGGTTGAGGGGCGTGATGATCTGGCGAACATTGCCATATTCGACCATTCGGAAAACCCCGGATATCCCACTCCCTGGCGTGTGGATAATGAAATGGGTGTCGGCCCTTCAAGAGCGATTATGGGGAATTGGACGATCGATGAAGGTGAAACCGAGGTCATCCGCTACCGGATTGTGGTGTATACCGAAGAATTCAATGACGTGCAGCTGACCGCTGCCTGGGAAGATTACGTGGAAAACCATGGAACCTATTCGACGGCAGTCATGTGGGGGATTGCCCGGGAAGCAGGCCGGCAAGCAGAATTTCTGACACCGGATGAGGCAGCAGCAAACATGACACTGATCGACGGGTTCCAGGTTACGGCATGGGCCGGAGAACCGGCCATCAAAACCCCGATGGCTTTTGCCTGGGATGACCGGGGCAGACTCTGGGTTGCCGAAAACAACGATTACATAGGCCGGGGCGATGGGTTTTCCGGGGCCGGTGACAGCCGCATCCTGATTCTGGAAGATACAAACAGAGACGGCTATGCCGACAGCCGTAAGGTTTTCATGGAAGGAATTGCTTTCCCTGCAGCAATGGCTATTGGTTTTGACGGGCTTTTTCTCGGGGCTCCGCCCAACCTGCTGTATGTACCTAATGATGGAAATGATCAGGCCGACATGGATAATGTTGAAGTTTTACTGACCGGCTGGGGAATCGACGATCGCCATGAAACCATAAACAGCCTGCACTGGGGCCCGGAGGGATGGCTCTACTGCCTGCAGGGCATTTATACCCACTCCATTGTCGGAAAGCCCAGGCCCGGTGTGCAGCGTATTTACACACACAATGACCCGTTCCCTGAGAACCTGGAAGATCTTCTGGAAGGTGAGGGGACAGAGATAAATGCAGGTGTCTGGCGATATCATCCGACAAAAGAACGATTTGAGGTAGTGGCTCATGGCATTAGCAACCCATGGGGAATCGATCACGACGCAAAAGGGCAGCTATTCGCAACCGCCTGCGTCATACCACACCTTTGGCACATTATACCCGGCGGTTTATATCACCGCCAGGGTGGCTCGCACTTCAATCCGTATGCCTATAATGATATTAAAACGATAGCCGATCACCGTCACCGGTCGGCCCACGGAGGTGCAAGTATCTACCTTTCGGATGCTTTTCCAGAGCAGCATTTCGGCCGCATATTTATGGCAAATATTCATGAACATGCGGTTTTATCGGATATCCTTGAACGATCCGGGTCCGGGTTTACGGCCAGCCACGGCGATGATTTCGCATTGGCCAATAATGCCGCCTGGGTGGGTTTCAGTACGGAGATCGGGCCTGACGGAGGTCTCTATATATTGGACTGGCACGATCGGGATATTTGCGGCACCGATGTACTGAATGAAGATACCGGACGGATTTTCAAAATCATGCCGGAAGAATCTCAGGCAGACCAATGGGAGGGGCGCTACGATGATGTGTCGACAATGACGGATGATCAACTGATTGACCTCCAGACGAAGAACAGCGCCTGGCACGCCCGGCGGGCACGCGTCAACTTGCAATACCGTGCCTCAAAAGGGGAATTGGCGGATGGAACCCTTGTAAAGCTGCGCTCGATGTTCGACTCGGAACCCAATCCGGACTGGCGGCTGCGGGCCATGTGGACTTTGCATGTCACGGGCGGATTGAGTGATGATGATTTGATCGAGCTGCTGGATGATGAGGATGACTATGTCCGGGGCTGGTCGGTCCAGATGTTATCAGAAGACTTTTTTCCTCCGGCGGCAGCCATTGAAAAATTTCAACAGATGGCCCGGAGTGACGAATCACCGGTGGTTCGGCTCTATCTTGCCGCCCTGTTGCAGCGTCTGGATCATGATGACCGTTGGGAAATAGCCGGCCAGCTGATGCTTCATGAAGAAGATGTGGACGATCACAATATACCCAACATGCTTTGGCTCGGTTTTGAGCCGCTTGTTGCTGAAGATCCGAATCGCGCTCTTGCACTTGCCGGTCAAAGTAATATTCCGCTGATTTCCCGGTTTGCCTCACGCCGGGCTGTGGAGGCTGATGCATTTGAACCGCTTGTCGCAGCCATAGGCAGCCGGCCGGACAGACAGATCAGCCTGTTGGAAGGTATGCGGGACGGGCTGGAGGGCCGCCGGTCCGATCTGACGGCTCCCTCTAACTGGGCTGAGGTCTATGAAGAGCTGAGGGAATCCGATGAAAGAGTGGCCCAACTGGCTTTGGACGTAGCACAGCAATTTGGAGATACGGATGCCTCCCTGCAATTTTTGGCAATTTTGACTGACAGGGATGCTGCACCTGAACAACGGCGTGATGCGCTCCGGGTCCTGGCCGACGAGCAGCATGAAGATGTAATTGATGAGATTCCCGGCTTAATTGACGACCCTGAATTACGCATTCATGCGATCCGCGCAGTTGCCAGCTTCGACAATGAAGCTCTCGGTAGACTTTTGTTAGAGAGGTATGAGGATTTTACCAGTATGGAGAAAAATGAAGCTGTTCGTGCGATGGCATCACGGCCATCCTACGGCAATATGTTGACACAGGCTCTGGAAGATGAACAGATACCGAAACGGGATGTTCCGGTTGACGTAGCCAGGCAGCTACAGCGGGTCGTTGGCGTTGGCTTCGTGGATGTCTGGGGCAGGCCCATCGGGGATGAGCTGACGGCCAATGAAATTGCGTATGAAGAATACAGACAGCTGCTCACCGAATCTGCCATTGAACAAGGTGATGTCAACCGGGGTCGGGTGATTTTCCAGCAGGTATGTGGCGCCTGTCACAAAATGTATGATGAAGGAGGCGAAATCGGACCGGCTCTTACGGGATCGAACAGGCATAATGTCGATTATATTTTAAGAATGGTCATCAATCCCAACGAAGTGCTGGCCGATGCCTACAGGCTGATCGTAATAACAACACGGGATGGACGGACTTTTTCGGGGAATATTGTCTCTGAAAGTGAACGGCAGCTGACACTGCGAACTGTGGGGCAGGATGAAGTTGTGATCAACAAGTCCGATATCCAATCGCGGGAGGATACCGAGACCTCCCTGATGCCGCCGCGCCTCTTCGATGCCCTGGATGATTCGGAGGTGATCGATTTGGTTAAATATCTGCAAACCGATGAGCAGGTGAGCCTGCCAGAAGAAGAGTGAAACTGCTAGCGTCATGATTACTTAGTTCGTATTGTGATTCTGAATACATCAAACAGTAATAGCTGCCTCCGTTAAATAATTGGGTAAGAATCATTTATTTTCGGGAAAATCTTCTGCCAGCCGGTCCGGATAACCAATAACCAATTAACCGGTAACTACACTAGGGATTTCTGAATGCCCGAACTTCTTCCTCTGTCACCGAGTCTTCTTCATCACCAAAATGTTGCCGGA
>SKRC01000258.1 GCA_007118695.1 Balneolaceae bacterium
AACGACTGGGGATCACAAAAAACACACCCGTTACCATGTCGCTTGGCGGAACCCTGGTGACCGATACCATGTCGCTGGGTGTATTGGCCATCGTTGCCGGATCCGTTGGGGATGATCTGGGCGCCAGCTACTGGGTTACCTTCGGGGCATCCATCCTTGTATTTATTGCCGCAGCCCTGATTATTCTTCCCAGGCTGGGGCGATGGTTTTTCCGGAATGTGAAGTATGAGAATAATACGGATTTCGTTTTTATGGTGGCTGTTCTGTTTACAACAGCGTTTCTTGCCGATCTCGCCGGCCTTGCCCCGATTATCGGAGCCTTCATTGCCGGACTCCTTCTCAACCGGCTTGTCCCCGGTTCGGGTACATTGATGAGCCGGATTCAATTTGTTGGCAATGCACTGTTTATCCCGTTTTTTCTGATTTCGGTTGGGATGCTGGTAGATGTAGCCGTCCTTGGAAGTCTGGACGTGTGGAGTAAAATCATGGCATTTACACTCCTCGTTTTTGCCGGTAAAGGATTAGCTGCCTGGATTATTAATAAAACTTTTTCGTATACAAAAGCGGAAGGCTGGGTGGTTTTTGGTTTGACAACACCCCAGTCAGCCGCTACGCTTGCAGTGACCCTGGTAGGCTATGATCTTGGTTTTTTCGATCAAACAGCCGTGAATGCTGTCGTTATCATGATCCTGTTTACCTGTTTGGTCGGACCATGGCTGGTTGAAAAATATGGCCGTGAAGTTGCCATTGAAGAGGAGGAGAAACCGTATGAAGCCTCTGAGGCCCCGCAAAGAATCCTGGTTCCGCTGGCTAACCCTGAAACATCCGATGCCCTGATGGATATCGCTTTTATGGTACGGGACAAAAACTCGGAAGAGCCGGTTTATCCGTTGACGGTTGCAAGGGATGGGACAGATGTGGAGGCACATGTGGCCCAGGGTGAGAAGATGCTGAGCCATGCCGTTATTCATGCAGCTTCAGCTGAAGTACCGGTCAACCCGGTAACAAGTGTGGATTTGAATGTTGCCAGGGGCATCTCAAGAGCGGTCAGTGAAAGACGAATTTCCAACATTATCATTGGCTGGAATGGGGAAGTGTCTGCCAAACGAAGAATCTTCGGAAGCATTCTTGACCAGCTTCTTGATGAAGTTGATGAAATGGTCATGGTTTCTAAAATTGAAAAACCGGTGAACACATTTGAGAGGATTGTGGTCGGTATTCCTCCGTTTGCTGCCCTGGAAACCGGTTTCCCGGATGTGATTCGCTCGATTAAATTGATGACGGAACAAATTGGAGCTGACTTGGTCGTTGTCTCAACCGATGACCGTGACCCCCACGTGAGAAAGAGAGTTGAAAAAGTAAAACCGGATCTGGATGTGCAATACGAAACCATCAATTTGTGGTCCGGGCTTCCATCCTGGCTTGATCAGAATAAGGAGGAAGACGATCTGTTTGTCCTGGTTAGTGCAAGGGAAGGTACCCTATCCTGGCGGCCGGGACTGGATCGTTTGCCCAGGGTGATTTCACAGAGATATCCGCAGCTCAGTTTTATTACAGTTTATCCTTCCGAGGTGGAGCTCGATACAGCCCGCCGCAGTGATCAAAGACTGATGATTCTGGATGAAAACCGTGTAAAACTGGGTCTGCAGCAGGATACCCTTGAAAAAACACTGGAAAGAATCCTTCAAACCGATGAACGTTTCAGGGATGAGAGTGTGGAGCGTATTGTCCGGCGATTGCTGGAAAATTCAACCGGATATACACCGGAAGTGATGCCAGGGGTATTGCTTTTTGAATCTCATACCTCCAAAGTGGATGAACAGTTGTTTTTTGCAGGTGTGAGTAAAGAGGGGATCAATGTAGATCAAACGGCAAATCAAACCTTTGTATTCCTGATACTGGTAAGTCCAAAGGATATGAGTGCTGACGATCACCTGAAAGGGTTGAATAATATTGTAAAACTGATCAGGCCGGGCAAAAGCATTGAGAACATTCGAAAAGCAAAAAGCGAAGAAGAAGTCATCAAATTATTAAGGCGAAACTCTGTCCCAAATAATATTGATAAAGCCCTGGAAGAAACTTAAACCTAATTGATGAAGTATTGGCCGTGGACTGCGGTGTACCGGATCACAATCAGCGGGGGGTGTCGGCAGCAGAAACTTCTTTGCCTGACTCCAATACTCCGAGCCGTTGAGGTTGGAAGTTTTCTCGTTAGCCGAAAATCCGGTTTAATTTGAGTATTTCAGATCAGTCTTGTACTCAAGAGATTCCGGAC
The DNA here is from genome assembly GCA_007118695.1 of Balneolaceae bacterium. Lineage (GTDB taxonomy): Bacteria > Bacteroidota > Rhodothermia > Balneolales > Balneolaceae > SKRC01. The sequence goes on from SKRC01000258.1 coordinate 2,276, forward strand.
TGAAAGGATATGCTATGACAAAACAATTCCCCGGTTTTTGATCATCCATCATTCTTGGTGTCAGTTTGATTCCATAAGCCCACCCATGATCACCGGCTCGATTATTGGTAACCACCAGAAGATCAGTCTGTTATTCGGCGGAATATCCTTTTCAACAGGTCCCATACGGATCGGAATGTGATCTCGTCATCTCTTACGATTAATACCGTTCCTTTGACCTTTTCACCGACAAATTCCGGAAAAGATCCAAACAATGCACGTTCGAGCATTGTAGATCGTGTTGAGCCGATACAGGTTGTATCAAATTGTTCTGCAGCTTTTAACAAGGATGTTTTTACATCATCTGAAAGATACACCTTGTGGTTGTACTTCATGGTTTCGATTCCTGCATTCCGGGCCGTTAGTTCAATGAGATCGCGACCTTGTTGTAGCAGGATCTCATCCTCGACATTTTTTTTGTACTTTTGAATATTGACAAGGGTAAGTGAGGTATTTTTTTCACTTTGAACCAGTTCTGCAGCACGCCTGACGGCAGCTTTTGAATGTGGGCCGGTACCAACAAATGCTACCGTATCACCAATTTTTTCACTTCTCTGCTTGATTAGCGTCACTTTACACGGGGCTTTCTTGACAATAGGATCGATAATTGATCCAAGGATAAATTTCCGGCGTTTTCGTTCACCTTTCCAGCCGAGAATAACTTCATCTGCTTGTTCTTTTTCAATAAGTTTCAATACTACTTTGCTTACATCCCTGCCCACAATCGCCAATGTTCTGAGTTTCACATCGAGGTCTTCTGCTGCGTTGCGGACTTCGTCCAGTAAATGCTTGTGTCGGTCAATTCGTTCTTTTTCAAATTCAACCTCTTGTGCCAATGAGGTCTGAGTCGGGACAACAATTACATTTACAGCTATAATTTCGGAATCTTCTTTAGCGGAAGCGCCGGCAGCAGCCAATCTAAGCAATTGTCGCTGTGTTGAAGGATTGGCAATTGGTATCACAACCCGGTATGGGCGATCATTGGCTGGTTCCGGTATCATGGTTTTTGTAATTGCTTCCCCGATAATGCCTTCCCGGTCAACTCTTGACTTTCCATAAGCCAGGTACCAGAGAGATCCGACGATCAGAATGCCAATTCCACCAACAAGTGGCAATGTATCCATTTGCGACAGTAGATATACACCCGAAACGATTCCGAATAACTGAATCCAGGGGTAGGCAGGTGATTTGAAATCCGGTTTATACCATTCCGGGCTTTTGATTCGAAAAGCAATTAAAGCGATGTTTACCAGGATATAAACAACGATTTGAAATGATCCGGCGGTCTTGGCAATCTCCTCAACCGGAAGCGCAACGATTATCACCAACATAGCCCCGCCCGTGACTACGATAGCAAGGACCGGGGTGTGAAGACGCTTGTTGACATACGCAAATATTTCCGGAATCAATTTGTCACGACTTAATGCAAATGGATACCGGGAGGCTGTCAGAATACCTGCATTGGCAGTGCTGATGAGGGCAAGCATCGCAGCAACAACAATGAGGACAACTCCGATATATCCAAAAAACGGTTCAACTGAATCGACCATCGGTATATTGGAGCCGGACAGTGTTTCACCATCAACGATTCCGACAAGGACAAAGACGATCAATGCGTATAATATGGTCGTGACACCAAGCGATAACAGGAGCCCGAGTGGCAGGTTGCGACCCGGATTATCAATCTCTTCGGCAACCGCTGCCACTTTCGTAACCCCGCCATAAGAGATAAGAACCATTACCGTTGCGCTGATCAGGCCGGTGGTGCCACCGTCAAAAAAGGGCAGGAAATGAGAACCTTCTACATTGGCCATACTGACGGTTACGAATAACGCGAGTATGAGCACCATCACAATTACCATAACCGTTTGAAGGCCGCCGGTTTGTTTTACTCCAATGATATTTACAATAATCAGTACGGTCCCAATGATAACAGCGACGGTTTCAACATTTGGCAAGGAGATGACCGCAGACAGGTAGAACATTCCACCAACCAGAGCTAAGGCGCCTTTAAACATTAACATCAACCAGGTTCCGAGCCCGGCAATGGTACCGGCACCCGGCCCAAGTCCGCGTTCAATAAAGATGTAGTCTCCCCCGGCTTCAGGCATTGCGGTACCAAGTTCTGCAATGCTCACTGCAGCCGGAAAAACAAGTATTCCTGCTATTACGAATGCAAATATAACTGCAGGTCCGGCCTCTGCCATTGCAAGGCCGGGGAGGATGAAAATTCCGCTTCCAATCATCGCACCCATGCTGATTGCGATGATGGACGTCAGACCAAGCCCGCGTTCTAGTATTTGCTCTTGTTCCATTATATAAGGTTATCTTGCACCAAATTTTAAAGATTATCCCTTCAGGTCATTTAAAGAATTTAAAAAATTCCGGGTCAGTTATAACCTGCAGGTCTAAGTAATCAGACTTTAATTCTGTTCGAATAATCCGTTCCTGTAAGTGATATCTGATCTCTTCACCAGGCCTAAAGTAATTCAATCCCGAAT
>SKRC01000235.1 GCA_007118695.1 Balneolaceae bacterium
AAGCGCATGATCGACGAAGACGGCTGGATTTTGATTGAGAAGTAGTTGGTAGAGCAGGTGTTTTTTGTAATATTCATGGTCTTCTTGTGTTTTGGTGTTAGTTGGTTTAGACGCTGCTAAACCTACACAAGAAGACTTTTTTATTCTACCTGGTTGGACACACAATTTGGGGAAATATCCGTTTGAGAAGCAGTTGTTTGAGTAGTATGATGATGAATTAAAGCCCCCTGCCATATCCTGACAGGGGAGCTTTTTCATGTTGGAAGTCGCTGTAAACCGTATCAAAAAAAGAGAGTCCTTACAAACCCGCAAAAAAAAACGAGTGCTTTTGCCGGCCCGGAATTCTCCTGAATACGTTCGGGGTGCAAAGGTCAGCAGAAAGCACTCGTCAGGCCGGAATTAACTTACCGGCTCATTTCATGCAAGCCGGGAGCATCTCCGGTACGCTGCTGTCGTAGGTATTCTTGTCCCAGCAATTTTCCGATCCACTCCCGTCCCACAGTAAATCGACGGCGGGAAATGGAAGATCCGGCTGAACAGTACCATTCCCCGTAACCGTGTTCTTTTCAATTCTCACGTAATCGGGATTCGGCTCGATGTCCGCAAACGCCTCCGGTGGAAAGCCGGCCAGCTGCCCAAGTACCAGCGACGAGGCCAGGGCAATGCCGAGGAAATGATTCCCCGTAACCGTGTTATGCTCGATCAGGGAATGGTCGATGCCAACGGCCAGAATACCCGAGCCTTTCGGAACACCTACGGCAAGGCCGTGATCGGCAAAATTGGGCAGGTTGTTGTCCCGGACCTGGTTATGCCTTAATGTGATGCGGTTTGCTTCCCTGATCATCCGGCCGGGCAGCAATGCTGCCAGGATGCCGGCCGTGTTGTTATAGGTCTGGTTATGAGAAACCAGGATATCATCCGAATTGGACACTTCAATGCCGATGACATTATCGAATGCCACATTGTGAGTGAGTTTGATATCACTGGCCTGACCCACATAAAAACCGGCATCGGCATGGCCGCTGGCAACAGAGTGGCTGACACTGCCATTGGACGATCTGATGGGATAGATGCCGTAATCCAGGTTATCCTGCGCCGTAACATGCCGGATATCAAACCCGTTGACATCAATCAGGAATACCCCGTTGCGGTTAAAGCCTTCGACCACCACATGGGACAGTGCAAAGTTATCCGCCCCTGCCCGCACATTGATCCCGTTGTTGACTGCACCGGGATTTTTAATGACAACCTGTTCGCCACCCGGCCCTTTCAAACCCATGATGCGTACATTCGGATGTACAACGGTTACGGATTGCCAGTACACTCCGGGTTTGATGTGAATGACACCGCCGGCTCCGGCCATATCAACGGCATCCTGAATCGATGCGCCTTCCCCAACAATGAAGTGAGGAGCGGCTTTTACATGCATCCGGTTATCCATCGAGGCTGAGTGCAGGTTTTCTATCGGGTTCTCTTCTCCGCCAACCGGCATCTCTTTGCACGCCATCAGCAGCAAGCTCAACAGAATGACAACCGGCAAGTACCGGAAGTAGCGGTTCAATGTAAATTTGTCAATATCAGAGTTATGTTTCATAGCAGATCACCAATGATTAATTAAAAGTAAAGCAGATTATTAAGTTGCTCAGCTGCAGTATAGAATCATTAACAGGAGAGAAATGCGTCATAAATACCCATCAAACCGGACATTTCGGGTTTTTTTTGATGCATTGTGATAAACGTATCCGTTCTGCCAACTACCTGTTGGATTTGAAGTGTTGCCGTAAAAGTTCATCATGGATAGCCCTGTTCCGCTTGCCTGACGAATGGGTAAATCTCTTATTCTATATAAATTCTAATCTTATTTAGTTGGTAATATTCATGTTTTCAGGTATCATAATTTATATTCCAGGCACAACCTTTTCTGGGTACTTGCGATGAATGTAACGGATGCGGTCCAATCATTCGTAGGGAAGTTGTTTGTCACCTATGAGAACAATCCCGATTTTCGGCTGTTATTGCTTCGCCTGTCAAAAAACGGCTTACTGGTCAGCGGCCTTCTCGGCATCACCGTCACGGTTATTTATATGTATTCACAGGTTTTGATGAACGACTTTATCCCCGCCTGGTCCTATTCGGCTGCCCCTCTCAAGACCATGGTCCTGTGGGACAAACTGCTCATCATATTTATCTCGGCCACCGCCATGCTCATGTCACGGCTGAAGATCAATCTGGGCCCGATTCGCTTCTTCTTTTCAATCATGGTCCTGTCCTGCGTTTTTTTAATTCTCTATGATGATCTGATGAGCCAGGGCTCCCGGTATTCCACCGGTTATCTCACCATTGCCATGCTGATTGCAGCCACTTGCATTTCCTTTAAACCCTGGCAGATCCTGACCCTTTGTATTTGTACGATTTTGATTTTGTTTCCGGGCATGATGATACTTCCCGGAATCCTGGGGGTCCCCCAGGTTAGAATCTCCTGGTCTGATGTCATCTATCTCTCAATCATTTCCATCATTTTTTTGGGCATCAGCGAATTTGTCTACCGCTCACGCTATACCCAGTATATGGCCAAACGAAGTGAAGACAGGATCGTGGAGAGCGGGATCGATCAGGCAGACCCTGATTCGCTCAACAGTGAGCTTGAACAGGCAAAGGAAATGATATCAGGTGATCTGGCACCAGAAAAACGCCAATGGGTAAGTGAAATTTCAGTTTCATCGACTGACGAACTATTCCTGGAAAAGGTAAAACTGGTTATTGAAGATCACATGGGCGATTCCAATTTCGGGGTTGAATGGCTGGCCCATGAGGTTGCCATCAGCCCGAGACAGCTTCAGCGCCGGCTGAGGGCTTCCGTCGGGGTGTCAGCCGGTGGACTGATCCGGTTGATGCGTCTGCACAGGGCCGCTCAGCTGCTGGAAAAGAGAGCCGGAAACGTCTCGGAAATCGCCTACAAAGTCGGTTTTCAGGATCCCACCTATTTCTCCAGGATCTTCCGGCAGATGTTTAAGGTAAATCCGGCGGAATATGCAAAGGGGAAAAGAGAATATTCGGATTAACGAAGAGATCTGGCTGAGTGGAAAATCGGCTGAATCTCCATGTCTATTTTCAGAATTTGACTGATCTGTCCGGGTAATATGTCCTCTATGACTGAACTCAGGGTGTTTAGATTCTTCCAGGAAATGGGTTGTTGATCGATCAGAATCGTGGAACTGATACTCAGTTACCGTCAATCCTCTTTCAGTAACCTGACAAATTAATAATGGAGGAGCTATGGACCTTTTACTGAATATTCCAATCACCAATTGGGTTTATCCTGTTATGTACCTTGCAGCTTTTATGCTTGGAATCTGTTATCTGATTGTTCAGGCAAAAAAGCATCAATGGCCGATGAATTCAATCATTTTGATGTTGGGCTGCACCGTGCTGGCAGCTGTCATCGGATCGAAGCTAGTCATGATACCATCAGGCACGTTCTTTTCATCAGTCATTTCAGGTGAACTTCCTGCTGCAGCAGGCAAGTCATTCCTTGGTGGAGTCGCTGGCGGTGCGGTTGGAATGCTCATCGCTATACACATTCTCCGGCTGCCACTGCAAGTGGCCGACAAAGCAGCGATAGCGTTGCCGGTAAGCATGGCCATTGGCAGGGTTGGCTGTCTGTTTGCAGGTTGTTGTTTTGGAAGTATTACAAAGACAGGGTGGGGGATTACCTATTCGGCCGGATCGCCCGCGCACATTACTCACGTCCATTCGGGACTGATCGAACCTGAAGCCCTGGTGTCACTGGCTGTTCATCCGGTGCCGGTCTATGAGGTACTTTTCTGCTTAATCATGCTTGTAATCATATTCGCTTTTAAAAATCATTTAAAAATGCCAGGCAGCCAGATGTTGGCTATCCTTACGCTCTACAGCTTTCTGCGCTTTGGAGGTGAATTCTACCGGCATCAATTCCAGGACGGAGTGTTAAGCACCGCTCAAATTGCCACAGCGCTGGCCGGCATCTCGTTTCTATTTATTCTGATGTTAGGCGAAAGACGTCCGGGAAGGGTTTACAGGGAGGTGCGTGCAATGGGGATCACAACATTTATGGTATTGTCCACTCTTTGGATCAGTGTGATAGTTTCGGGCAGCTGGTTTTCATCCGTCGAGATTATACTGCTTTGGGGGACACTGATTACATTGACTGTATACCTGGCTCTTGATACAATTACCAGAAAATTGCAATATGGCCGGTTTTACCAGCCATTGCTCATTTCTGCTGTTCCTCTATTCTATTTTGTCGCAAACCCTGTATCAGTCGGCACTGATTCAACTTCCCGGACTGACTCCCGCTCCAACTCGCATTTTAGATATGGCCTGGGTTTCTTTGGAGGCAATTTTGGGGCCTGGGACATTGATGAAGGATCACCGGTTTGGGGCGATGATGGAAGGGGTTGCGACCATCCAAGCTACCCGGACTGGGATGGGATTGAGCGTCCCTATAGATATGGAGGAGCGGGCGCATCGGTGGAATATGTAGGAGAGTATTCATCAACCGAAAGTATTACGGCGGGAGTTCGTGCAATTATCGGGCAGTCTTATAGCCCGATAATGAATACAAACCGCCGATCATTAGAGGCAAAAAAAGAGAGCATTCTCATGTTTAATCCTTATATGCGCCGGGACTGGAAATACGTTGGATTCGGGATCGGTGCACATGTTGGAACCAGTCCAACCCGAAGGCTTATTTCCAGGGTTAATGCAAGAGGATATCTCGAAGCTGAGATCATTTACTTTGAACCAATGG
>SKRC01000288.1 GCA_007118695.1 Balneolaceae bacterium
AGTTGCCAGTTGCCAGTTGCCAGTTGCCAGTTGCCAGTTGCCAGTTGCCAGTGCCAGTGCCAGTGCCAGTGCCAGTGCCAGTGCCAGTTGCAGTGCCAGTTGCCAGTGCCAGTGCCAGTGCCAGTGCTAGTGCTAGTTGCCAGTTGCCAGTGCCAGTGCCAGTGCCAGTGACAGTTACAGTGGCGGTTAGCAGGGGCAGATGCAGTTGGCACCTGGCAGGGACCTCCCGTTCCCCGTTCAATATTCCTTGTTCGTTATTCGTTATTCGGTGTTCCTTGCTATTCCCTTTCTTGATAAGTTTGTATATTTAGGCGATACCGAGAAACGATCCGACATACAAATGGAACGGTACACAGATGGCTCGAAAGACATTTGATATCCCGGAGATGTACAAGTCTCCTGTTATTCGCAAGGTGAAAGAGGCCAATAAGATCCTGGATCCGCGGAAAAAGGATCTTGAGCCGTCTCTGCTCGACTTCGGACCGGTACGTTTCTATATCCCGCGCCATTTTGGGTTTTGTTATGGTGTGGAGAATGCGATCGATATCGCCTATAAAACCGTCGAGGCACATCCTGACAGGAATATTTATCTGCTCAGCGAGATGATTCATAACCCGACGGTAAATGAGGACCTTCAGCGACGCGGCGTGCGATTTCTGTTTGAAACCGACGGAACCGAAAGAATCCCCCTGCACACCCTCAATCAGGAGGATATCGTTATTGTTCCGGCTTTTGGCACCACGCTTGAAATCCAGGAAAAACTCAGCAAACAGGGGATCGACCCTTACCAGTATAATACCACCTGTCCTTTTGTTGAAAAAGTATGGAACCGGGGGAGACAGCTCGGCAATAAAGGCTACAGCCTGGTGGTGCACGGAAAACACGAGCATGAGGAAACCCGGGCGACCTTTTCGCACAGTGCCAGCCATTCGCCAGTTGTAATCGTATTAAATCCTGAAGAGGCGCATATCCTGGCAGATATTATGACGGAAAAACGCCCGCCTGAAGATTTTGAACAATGGTTCGGCCATAAAAGCACCGATGGATTCAACCCGCTGGTTGACATGGAAAACTTTGGCGTGATCAATCAAACCACGATGCTGGCTACCGAAACCCAGGAAGTGATGGATATCCTCAAACAGGCTGCAGCCGAACGATTCGGTGAAGAGGAAGTAACCAATCATTTTGCCGACACCTCAGACACCCTCTGTTATGCAACCAATGAAAACCAGTCGGCAACCTATGCCCTGGCAGACATGAAACCGGATCTGGCGGTGGTCGTCGGCGGCTACAACTCATCGAACACGATGCATTTGGTGGAAATACTGGAAGATCACTGTCCTGCCTACCATGTCAGGGACGCCAATGAATTTGAATCGCCGGATCTCATCAGGCATTTCAATCAATGGGAGAAAAAAATCCAGGAGACCAAACATTGGCTGCCGGTCGATAAACAACCGCTTCACATCGCCATAACTTCCGGGGCCTCATGCCCCGACATACTGGTCGATGAAGTCCTGCTCAAGATTCATTCCTTCTTCTCCGACACCCGGACGATCCAAGAAGTGCTCAAACCATTTGAAGAAGAGCTGGAGTCTGCCGTATAAATACAGAAATCCGGGTTAAGCGCCCCCTGAAGGGAGTCGGTGTTACACCCCGTTCTTCATAGTCAGGAAAGTGTAAACTATGTCATGTTATATGACAGTTAATCATCAACCACCATAAAGTAGGAGACGGTTCTCGGACTGAAACTTCTCAATCGGACATCATAATCATCTTCCGCTCTTTCAATTTGTGGTATCACAAGGCCTGTTGTATCCTCTTCAATAGTGCTGTAATCCACATAAGCAACAAATGGCCGGGTATTTTGTACTTCACTGTACTGATCGATCGGCACACTATACCGGATTGTCACGGTTGATGGATTATATGTTACAGCTCTGCCCGGAGGCAAGTTTCGCAGCCGGATAGGAACACGAATCTCTCCTTCGGTAAATTCCGTGACATTAAACCGGTATTTGACGTTGCCCGGATCCACTGAAATCCCGGAGGCCGGTTTTTCAATGTTTAACTCTATTTCCTTGCCACTTTTAACATCTCTCAATTCAACCTTCCTGGTACGCACATGATCAATTTCGGCCACCTTGCTTTGTGTACCGGTAATGGTAACAAAGGCCGGCTCAAGTACCGGTTCCCCTATAACACCAAAACGATCATGCGGGATGATATCCAGTTGTACCTCTACCGGAACATCTCTGGACACTTTCTCTTCAAGACCCAGGCTAAACCCCAGAGGTTGTACCTGCGTAATATTTACATCCGAGACGGCTGTCACCTGTTGCTGCACCTTTTCAAACAGGTTAACATCGGTTTCTTCCACATTAATCATAATTCTCGGCGGATTGTTGTACAATGAGATCAATTTCCAGCCTTCCCCTGAAACTCCAACGGATGCATAATCCGGAACACCATCGACCAACGCCATCTCTTCGGGCACTTCACCGATCTCAAGTGGCATGGAAATGGTAATATTAAAATCCCGGCTTAAATTAACTATAAACCAAAGACAAAAAGCCAGGACAAAGGAGATAGCAAAAACCAGAACTTTCTCCCGGGTCATGAAAGCCGGTAGAGAATCATCATCTGTTTCATCAGCAAAATAGTTTTTAGCCGTAAAGAGGTTTTTTAAACTGTTCAGCATCTCACCACCACCTCTTTAACCACTTCACTGCCAACCCTGGAGTTCAATCTTTTTTTAATGGAAAATCGATTCATATGAAGTTCATGCCTCCATGCATCATTGATTACCCTTATAACCAGCTTATCTCCTTCAAAAGAGATCTCTTTTGTCGCCTTAGCCACCTGTTCACCGACTACTTCGGACCAGAAATGCATAACCATACCTTTCTTCAGCTCCTTGCGTTGAGGAAGCCGTTTCATAAAATCCTTCAGGAGGGAGTCGAGCCCCTGGGGTTTGTTTGTATATGCCATTTATTGCTTTTTCTCAATTAGTCCGTTTTCCAGATAAAATCTGGAATTTCCGGAACCGGGTGAACAATCCAGCTTGTCAAAAGGTACTTCCGTAGCAGATGTAATAAAAGTCTGTCCTGTATGGTTTTGTAACGTCTGCAAAAGTATTTCAGTTTTTTCCTTATCAAGATTTCCAAAAACATCATCCAGAAGCATTATGGGCAGGTCATCCAGTTCATCTGAATAATAAAACAATTGTGCCAGTTTCAGGGCAACTGTAAACAGCCGGTGCTGCCCCTGCGAGCCGTAGTTTCTCAGCTCCATATCACCCAGGTAAAAAATCACTTCGTCCCTGTGCGGCCCTGTCAGCGTCTGTTCCCTTTCAATCTCTTTTTCAAGGTTCTGTTCCAGTTTATTTTCATACCATTCCCGGATTTGGCTGCTGGATGTATCCGGCTCACAAAATGTCTGGTATTTCAGATCGGGTTTCAGCTTCATCCCGGAGAATGTTTCAAACTGTTCGGCCAGGTACCTCCGGAATTGATTCAAAACCTCCGTTCGCCGGGCAACGATTCTGGATCCGTTATCCACCAATTGCTCATTCCAGGGTTCAAGATATTGTTTAAGAGACAATACCGGCCCGGAGAACTCCTGGAGCAGCTTATTCCGCTGGCGTCTTACCTTTCTGTAAGCGATCAGATCGCGAAGGTAGGATGGCGATATCTGACTGATAAACCCGTCGAGAAATGCCCTTCGCTCGGACGGTCCCTCATAGGTCAGCTTCTGATCTTCCGGGCTCAACACAACTACCGGCACCATTCCAATCAGGTCTGACAACCGATCCAGTGGGCTTCCATTCACGAACATTTTTTTGCCTTCGCCCCGGGAATAGGAGCAGCTCACGTTAAACTCTGATCGGATTTCCCCCTCAAAACTCCCTTCGATCATGAAGTACTTTTCCCCTTCTGCCACGACATACTGATCACTTCCGGCTGCAAAACTTCTGGTCATACACAAATAATGAATGGCATCGATCAAATTGGTTTTGCCCGCACCATTCGGCCCTGTTATTACATTCAGATGCGGAGCCCACTCAACAGCGGCTTTTGCATGATTTCTGAAATTATGCAGTGAAATGTGCGTGATACGCATGAGGAAAGGTATTCAATAGTTCTGCCATTAAGCCATTATTAACCTGCATTTTCATTCCCTTTGCCCGGATTTTGAATGAATGTATGTGTGTAGTCGCACACAGGATGTTTTCCGGCGCTCCAAGCGCAGCGATTCCCCCCGACGGCGGTCGGGGCCCATTTTTTGAACCCCGAGTACCTGCAGGGGTACATCTTTTCCCCACGTAGCGAAATATTCCTCTCAGATGCATTAAAAAAAAAATAGCGTGCTCAACGTCCCGACAGTGCTACGGGACGTTTCCACTGTTATTTTAGCTTTGCCTTGCTGAAGAAAAAATTTCTTGGATTGAAAAATGCGGGTTAAATACCAAATACATCTTTACCTAAAAACAGAGCATGTTCGCCCAGTTCTTCTTCAATTCGAAGCAGCTGGTTGTATTTCGCAATACGATCGGTTCGACTCATCGAGCCGGTTTTGATCTGCCCGGCGTTGGTGGCAACGACCAGGTCGGCGATGGTGGTATCTTCCGTTTCACCCGATCTGTGGGAAATAACAGCGGTGTAATCGTTCTTGTGTGCCATTTCGATGGCATCGAGGGTTTCTGTGAGTGTACCGATCTGGTTTACCTTGATCAGAATGGAATTTGCAATTCCTTCTTTGATACCTTTTGCAAGGCGTGTCGTATTGGTTACAAACAGGTCATCCCCGACAATCTGGATTTTGTCGCCAACGGCATCCGTCATCTTTTTCCATCCGTCCCAGTCATCTTCATGCATGCCATCTTCGATCGAAATGATCGGGTATTTATCGACCCAGTTGGCCCAGTATTCGACCATGGCATCGGCATCGTATTTACTGCTGTCGCTCCAGCGCAATTCATACACATTTTCCTTGATGTTATAAAACTCAGAGCTGGCCGGATCCAGGGCAAGCAGCACGTCATCACCCGGGGTATAACCGGCTTTCTCTATAGCCAGGAGTATCACTTCTATGGCTTCTTCATTTGACTTGAGATTCGGGGCAAACCCGCCTTCATCCCCGACAGAGGTGTTATATTTTTTCTCTGAGAGCACTTTTTTCAGGTTATGAAAGATTTCGGCTCCCATTTGCACAGACTGGGAAAAGCTTCTGGCTCCCGAGGGTATGACCATAAATTCCTGGAAATCGACATTATTGTCGGCATGAGATCCGCCATTGATAATATTCATCATCGGCAAAGGCATCAGTTTGGCGTTCACTCCTCCTATGTAGCGCCATAACGGCATTCCAATAGAGTTGGCGGCCGCCTTGGCTGTCGCCAGGGAAACGCCGAGAATTGCATTTGCACCCAGCTTACTTTTATTAGGGGTTCCGTCCAATTCAATGAGCAGATCGTCGAGATCCACCTGCATCAAGGCGGGAAACCCTTTTAACTCTTCAGCTATCACATCATTGATATTATCAACGGCTTTGGTCACTGATTTCCCCATGAACTTTTTTTCGTCCCCATCCCTGAGTTCAACGGCCTCATGTTCTCCGGTTGAAGCTCCTGATGGTACTGCTGCACGACCCATCACCCCATCAGTTAGTATGACATCGACTTCAACGGTTGGGTTTCCACGTGAATCGATGATCTGTCGTCCGGTTATTTGATCTATAAAACTCATATCTTTCCTTTTGTGTTTTGGCTATAAATTGAGCGTAAAAGTACTATGAATTCACCTATCAATAAAGTTAAATAGAAAATGAATTCTGCATTCCTGTTTGACATCGACGGCACACTCCTGAATGTAAACAGAAATTTTATGAGACCCATGATCGAACAGCTCCTGAAATCTCTGTCGATGGACCCATCCATTGTAAACCGGATACGATATTCAGGCCGGACCGATTCTGCAATTTTTCGGGATCTGTTGGGGGAATACAAGAGCAATGAGGCGCTCTACGAAAGATTGAAACAGAGATATATTACTGCTTTATCCCATGAGCTTGCCCCCGATCATGTTACCGTCCTGGAAGGCGCTAAAGAGTCCATTGCATATTTGACAGAAAAGCAGGTATCGATCGGGCTGTTAACAGGAAATTTTAAAGAGAGTGCCTATGTGAAACTCAAAGCTGCCGGGCTCGCCAATTATTTCTCATTTGGCGCCTTTGGGTGCAAACATACCAACCGCAATTACCTGCCTGAAGAAGCCGAGAAGGTTTTCATTAAAAAGGCCGGGCACAGGATCGACAAGAGAAATTATGTCATTATAGGAGATACCCCGAATGATATAGAGTGTGCCAGGTATTTTGGAGCTACCTCGGTAGCTGTTGCGACCGGAGACTTCCCGCTGACTGAATTGAAGAAACATGAACCGGACCTGATTCTTGAGAGTCTCAATTTTCCGGAAAAATGGACGTCAAACCTGCAATTTTAACCGGGTTTGATTTACCACATACGTCCGAATACAAAGCTAAGCTGGGGCGTGCCGAAAAACCGTTGTGCATCAAAGAATGGTTCCATATCATAAGTTCCATTCACGATATCATCGAATGAGGGTGGATCTTGTGTATCGAAATCCGGCTGGTAAGGCTGCATCATTTGTATACCGCTCTCGAAATAGTAGAACATGTAGCCAAACTGAACCGATGTAAGCCGTGCAAAATTATCTCCGATATCCAGGCTCAGTTTCAATTCTCCTGCCAGGCCCAGATGCCAGTCTCCATCACTTATTCCACTAAAAATATCGTTCACCGGCTCCACATAACTTCTGCCATCCTGAAATCGAAATTGCTCCCGGTATCCGTTCTCATTCAAATCTTCAAAATAGGGATAGGAAAAAGCCAGTACCGGGCCTACAGCACCTGACAAATAAATCCGGTAGTTATCAGCAATTTCATTGGCAAAGAACCGCTGTCTCATCCCGATGGTTAACGGCATTGCGAAGGCCCGGCGGTTTTTATTTGGAATTACCTGCTGACCAAAAAAGATATCCGTAAAAGTCTGCTCGGTAACATCCCTGAGTCCTGTAATTCTCAGTGTAGCAGTGCCCTCGATATACGGGCCGAGTACGCGCTTGTATTCTCCGCCGATACCAAATCCAAAATTATTCATAACAAGATTGAAAGCAAGGCCATTACTAACCCCATCGTCAAATGGTGTCCTCGGTTCGTCAAATTCTCTTACTTCGGGTTCTGTTACAGGCTCTCGAATCTGGCCTGACAAATCAGCGGGCAGGGCAGCGTATAGCAGGAGCAAGGAAATGAAAAATAATAGTAATTGGCGCATAGTCCGATATTTTGTTCTCAATAAATGTAACTTCTTTCTGCATAGATGCAACGAAAAATCATTTCATTACATTGCATGATTTAAAATAATATTCATCCATGCTATAATAGATTTAAATAAAGCTATTGTAAACCCCCATTTGCTTCTTGTTGTATTTAGCTTTTTATTCCTGCTGATTATTGGCCAAATATCTTTGTAATTAACAGTTGAAATTTTATATATGAGTACACTAACCAAGTACTTTGTTTACGGGCCAAATGATACACTCCGTAGAATGGCTCCCAAATTGTTTGATAGTTTGGAACCCAAGTATCTTTATAAATACAGTTCTCCGAAATCCGGTGATGAAATATTTGTAGCTCTCTATGAGCAATATGAAAAACAAATCAATGCAACCGTTACACTTGTTTGCGTTATAGAATGTGCAGACAGAAAAAATCGCATTGAATTAAAAAAGGCCGGCGGCCGAATGGGATTCAGAGGCAGTTCCCTGTCGGAAGACAAAAACATTGAAGCAGATGTCATTGATTTTGTAATGGACTATGCCAAGCGGTTCGGATTGTCCTTACAGGAACAGATTGATAAACCCGAAGAAGACGAGTCGTAGCCGGTTCCGATACCGAGATGCCTGAAGAGAAGAAAGTCTGGACCGTTCTAAGCATGCTGGAATGGGCAACAGATTACTTTAAAAATAAAAATATCCCGCATCCGCGACTGAGCATAGAGTGGCTGCTTGCTGATACTCTTGCGCTCCGGCGGCTGGATCTTTATCTCAAATACGACAGACCTCTCTCATCTGTGGAGCTGGATGTATTACGTTCAAAAATAAAAAGAAGAAGCCGTCACGAACCCCTTCAGTATATCACCGGCTTTACCGAATTCATGAATTGCCGGATAAATGTAAATCCCGCCGTTCTGATCCCACGGGTGGAAACGGAACAACTTCTGGAGATCATCCTTGACGACTATAAGCACCTGGCAGACCGGCCCGTAGAGGTTCTCGATATCGGTACCGGGTCGGGCTGTATTCCGATTGCCATTGCCAGGGCGATGCCCGGCTGGCACTGCACCGGGATTGACAGTTCAAAAGATGCTCTGGAGACGGCAAAAGAAAATGCCCGGAAAAATGATGTCTCTGTTCAATTTATCCAGGAGGACCTGTTCAACCTGGCAGGAAACCATGCCTTATCCGGAAACCGGTTTGATTTGATCATTTCAAATCCGCCTTACATACTGCCCGGCGAAGAGGAAAAACTTGACAAGGAAGTGATTTTGTTTGAACCCAGGTACGCGCTTGTCTATGAAAATCCTGTACTATTGTACAATCATATCGGTGAGTTTGCCTCCAGAAACCTGAAAGATTCAGGGATGTTATATGTTGAATGCAATGATGTGTTGGCCGGCCAAATCAGCCGTGAATTGCAACAGTGGTTTCACACGGTTGAAATACTCACTGACTACGATAAAAAGGAACGATTCATTAAAGCTGTAAAAGACAACTAATCCATTTAATTTCAACTGCTTTCCAGAATCAGGAAGAGTTGTTGTAAGCCGCCTCTAACCACATGTACATGGATGTGGATAACTTGTTTAAAAGTTTTTGAAATCATCCGGACTTTCCTGTCTCATTTGCAGAACCACTGTTACGGCAGCATTACGCAGTGTCAAGTTAAAATAGCGCCCCTGTATTAATTAATTTTATCTTATTGCCCGGCATAGGGTTACATTGTTTATACCGATGTGGATAACTTTTAAACTTCTAACGAAGATCGGTTTGACATATGTGGTATAAATTGCCATTTTCCATCCAGCAAAATCAACAGTCAACTAATCTCTGTGTGGATAACTTGCGTAAATACGGGAAGCAAAAAAGTGCATTGGAGGCAACTAACAGTTGGAAACGTTAAATGCTGAAGCGGCTTGGGAAGAGTGTCTTGAAATCATCCAGGACAACATAAGCTATCAAAAATTTAAATCCTGGTTTGAGCCTATAAAACCTGTAAAACTCGATGAGGGAACTTTAACCATTCAGGTGCCCAGTCAGTTTTGGTATGAATGGCTTGAAGAGCACTATTATAAGATGCTGCGCTCAACGATCGCCAAGGTTTTGGGGAGTGAAGGCAAACTGGAATATTCCATACTGGTGGAAAAGTCCGACAATGTGGAAGACAATCGATCGGTTCGCCTGCCTCAGAGGCCCATGCCGCCCAGCAAACCTCAGGAGATGAATGCCTATAGTGATTACAATCCGGGCCGTATTGAAAACCCGTTCATCATACCCGGTATCCGGAAAACCAAAATCGATTCCAATCTGAACAACAATTATGTATTTGAACGATTTATAGAAGGTGACTGCAACCGCCTGGCCAGGTCTGCTGCCATGGCCATTGCAGAAAATCCAGGAAAGAATTCCTTCAATCCATTTTTTATTTATGGAACGACCGGCTTGGGCAAGACGCATCTGGTTCAGAGTATCGGCAATAAAATTAAACAGGATTTTGGTGATGAGTTGTCGGTCCTGTACGTCTCCTCAGAGACTTTTACCAACGAATTTGTCCAGGCCATCCGAAATAACAGGGCCAGTGAATTTTCCATGTTTTATCGTAATATCGATGTGCTGGTGGTTGATGACATTCAGTTTTTCAGCGGCAAGGAAAAAACCCAGGAAGAGTTTTTCCATATTTTCAATTCCCTGCACCAGGATGGCAAGCAGATAATTTTGAGCAGTGACCGGGCGCCGAAAGACATTCCTGATATCGAAGAAAGGATGATCTCCAGGTTTGGCTGGGGGCTTAGTGCGGACCTTCAAATACCCGAATACGAGACCCGGTATGCCATCCTGGAGCGAAAGGCCAACGACAACGGTATCGACCTCGATCCTGAGATCATTGAATTCATCGCCCATAATTTCAAATCAAACATTCGTGATTTGGAAGGGGCCATCATAAAGCTTCTTGCCACAGCCTCCTTAAAACATGTGGATGAGATTGACCTGCTGATGGCAAAGAATGTACTGAAGGATATGGTCAGAAATTCCAATGCCCAGATCTCCATCGAATTCATTCAAAACTATGTCTGCGAGTATTTCGGAATAGAGCCAAACAAAGTGCGTGAAAAAACCCGAAAGCAGGAGATTGTTGAGGCCCGCCAGATTGCCATGTATTTATCCAAAAAATTCACCAAATCCAGTTTAAAGACCATTGGGCTTCATTTTGGCGGCAGAGATCACTCCACGGTCATCCATGCAATATCCACGATTGATGAACGTCTCTCTACCAGTCCGAAATACAAACGTATTTTGAATGAACTGGAACAAAAAATTGAGGTTGCCACTCTCTGATCACCGTGGATACACTGACTCTCAAGTCCATACAGCTGAAAGGAAAACACGGGGTTTACCCATCGGAAAGAGAAAAAGGCAACCATTTTGAGCTGGATGTAATCTTCCGGGGCGACTTTAAGCCAGCCGGCGAGAAAGACGATCTGGCGTTGACACCGGATTACCGGGCTGCCGAACAGATTGTCAACGACATAATCTCAGGGCCCTCTCAGTTACTGATCGAGTCGCTCTGTAAAAAAATAGGAGATCGTCTTTTCCACCATTTCCCGGACGTATTCCAAATGGAGGTTGCACTTCGGAAAATGGCCCCGGCTCTTAAAACTCCGGTAGAATATGCTGAAATCCGAATGCAATGGCAGAGGTAATCATAGCAGCCGGTTCCAACCTTGGTGCCCGTGAGGAATACCTGAAAAAGGCGGGTGAATTTCTCAAGCAATTATCAATCGATTCGATTCGCAAGTCATCTGTCTGGGAGTCGGAACCTGTAGGGCCGGCGGAGTATACATTTTTAAATGCTGTATGTATCATTCAATCAGATTTAACGGCACCGAAGCTGCTCTCCGAACTGAAACAGTTTGAAGTGACTCTTGGCCGGGATCCCGGTTCGAAGAAATGGGGCCCGAGAATACTGGACCTCGATATTATCACCTACAACAGCTTGGTGATTCAAATGGAGAGTCTTATTATTCCACATCCTGAATACCACCGCCGGTTGTTCGTGCTTTTGCCGCTGCAAGAGCTGCTGCCCGGCTGGGTAGACCCCCGGACCGGTACCGGGATACAGAAGATGATCGATGAGTCTCCCGGTTTAGAGATCGAAAAAACGGAACATTGCTGGTAAAAAATGGCAAATCAATTCAATTTCATTGCAATTGAGGGTGTGATCGGCGCCGGGAAAACAACCCTGGCCGAATTGCTGGCAGAAAACCGGAAAGCGCGCTTAATACGTGAACAATTTGAAGAAAACCCATTTTTGCCCCGCTTTTATGAAGACAGGCAGCGCTATGCATTCCAGACACAGCTGGCATTTTTGTCCAGCCGGTTCAAGCAGCAACAGAATATGCTCAGCCGGGATTTGTTCCATGATTTTATTATCTCCGATTATCTTTTTGAAAAAGACAGGATCTTTGCCCGGCTAAATCTTGATGATGATGAACTGGCCCTCTATGATACAATTTATCAGATCATGACCGGCATTGCAGCCAAACCCGACCTGGTGATTTTTTTACAGTCGAATGTGGAAAGATTGAAAAAAAATATTGAAAACCGGGGCCGGGATTATGAAAAACATATCACAGAAGATTATCTTAAGGAATTAAATGACGCGTATAATCATTTTTTTTACCACTACAATAAATCCCCTCTGATTATCATTAATGCATCAGAGACAGACTTTGTGAAAAATCCGGTTCATCTGTCGTATATTGAGGAACAGATATTTGACAAACCGATTCGCAGCAATACACATATTCACATAATCCCAGATTAAATGATTCGCTGGCTTCTGATAGGCCTTGTTATCTATATGATTTACCGCTTGATTGCCGGACCGGGCGGAAAGCGCAGGCAAAATCCATTTTTTACATTCCGTTTTGGCCATTTCCCGAATGAGCGGCAACCCGGCTCACAACCCCCGCATAACCGTAATAACAGTAATTCAAAAGCACATCTGGATCAGATCGAAGATGCAGAGTTTGAAGATATCACGGAAGAAGATATAGATATAACCGATAAAAAAAATTGACCGATGAGCTTTGAAGAAAAACACAAGAAAGGATACGAACTGCTTCATGAAAAAGATCTCGACAAAAGCCTTGATATTGCCAGGGATCTGCAACGGATAAATCCCGATGCTGCCGAGGGTTATACCCTTGAAGCGGAAGTGATGCAAAACCTGAGTCAGTGGAAACCGAGTATTGACTCTCTCAATGATGCCATTGAAAAAGATGGTCAGAATGGCCGGCTGTACAATTTAAGGGGCTATGCATACCTGAACAGTGATCAGCTCGAGAAAGCACAGGCAGACTTCCACAAAGCCATAGAGCTCGAGGATCTGCCCTCCGCCCACAGGCATCTTGTTCTCTACAAACTCATGAGTGGCGACGGCAAGGCCGCTATTGAATATCTGCTTGATCGTATTAAAACGGATCCCAGGGATGTGGAAAACTGGATTCTGATGGGTGATCTGATGAAAAAAGGCGGCCATGATGCCAAAGCGGCCTCCTATTACGAGCAGGCATTAAAAATGGATCCTGAAAATGAATACGTCAAAAAGCAATTGGAGTGAGTTGCCGGCCGGGGGCCGGAGCCTGCCTCCACCGGTGCAAAGCGGGCCAAAAATTTACCTTTTGCGCTTGCCTTGCAGGATTGATATCCTTCTTTGCTTTGTTATCATAAAAAACAGCAAATTGAAACGACATACACAGACATTATGAAATTAGTTGATCCGAGTGGTAAAGAAGTGACCAGCAAGGAAAACAAAGAAGCGGGAAAGTTGGAGAAGCAGCTCTCTGAGAAAGCGCACAAGTTGCTGGAGCCGACCCTGAACAAAGTCAAACTGTCGGGCGCACAGATCCCCCAGGAGCAGCTGATTCAGCTGTCTTCGATGGCCCATCAAATGCTGTTTTACAGAATGGTGTACAATTTGGCCGTCAAAGCCGGTATTGAGGATTTAAGTGACCTGGTAAGTGAAGATGATATTGAAGAGCTGCAAACGTCCCTGAAAAATCAACTTCAGGTTGTTGACAGGAGCCAACAGCAAGGCCAGGATCCGGACCAGGATAATTCCTGAATCGGTTTTATGACGTTTTGCCTGCAAAAATTCCAGGGAATTATTCTTTCAAAAATGTAAAGGGACTCCTGCTCTTTTCCTGATGGCAGGAGCACAGGTGTTGGAAGCGGGTGTCGTTGGCCATATTCAGGTAACTGGCACCAGTACCCCTGCCCGAATTTTCTCAGCATTGTATGCGGCAGTGATGAATCCGGGCCAGATTTACAGAGACAGCAACATAGACTAATACTATAAATCATTTACATGGAACCAAAAGAATGGGTGGGCAAGTCAAATGAATCTGAGTTTCTCCTCGATCAGAATATCATGCAACATATTGAAGACAAGATGGGCAGGGACGGCTTTATCATTGAGAAAGGCGATGAGCTGAATCGCTATGGCCATTGGTTTTATACGATTGATGACAAACAGTTTTTGGACGATTTATCCGGCCCGGGATTTGAAAACCATTCCTTTTATTGGCATTCCGGGCGGATTGAATATGCAAGCTCATTGATTTTGGGCAACAAGTACAAACGGACAGTTCAGATACGTGATGTCAAAAAAATCGGGGAAGAAGATTCAGGTTTTCTCATCACTCTTGGCATTAAAATTCGGTTCGGCAGGAAGATTGCTGTTGAAGAGGAACAAACGATTTTGTTCACCGAACATATTGACGGGCATCAAAATTTAAGGAGAATTGATTTTGAGCCCGACTGGTCCCAGGAGGTTAAACTGGAAGAGATCAACACGCTTCTGAATTTAAATGGCCGTATGTTCGGCAATCCAGTCACCGATGTGTTGATAAAAACCAACCATAAACCGAAAAACGGCCTTGAAATGCAGGGGCCGGCATCATTGATACTGCTTTTCGAATCCTTTATGTATCATTTTGAGAGCCGGAATATTGACAGATTGACCTACAAGCTACACGCTTATTCAGGTGAAGGGCAGTTATCCATAGCGGGGCGGGATACCGATGCATTTGTCACCTCTTTGCGTCTGATTAATTCCCGCAGGCAGGTGCTTTGCAGCCTGGAAGTCCGCTGGAGTTACAATTGGTGACAGGCGTTGCCACTGGATACAGGAGTTATAACAGGGACAGGCGTTACCACTGGATACATGAGTTGTAACAGGGACAGGCGTTACAACTGGTGATACCTGAACGGGATTAACGCGGAAAGGACTTTTCTTAAGTGCTTTTGGGCATTTCGAAAAAATCTTTTCCGGCATATTGGGTTTCTGACTCAGAGACTGTTGCCCCAGCCGGCAATTTTCAGGGATGGCAAGTGTGATAGGTGCCGGTTTGAAATTGAGTCTGCATTTCTCATAAAATTCTATTTTGATTAGCTGCAAGTAACATGAAAATTAATCCGCAGTGCATTCCGCTTGCCCTCCATGTTTAAAAGATATGCCTCAACAGCCGTCGGGATACAAAAAATGGGCCTTAGTGTTCAAAAAATGAGCTCACAAAATTATGTGAGAATATTTTTGTAAGTAATAGTAAATCAGTATGAAGCACGAGGATGGCAATTCGAGTGGGGGAAAACGAAGTCAGATCCCTGTGGTAAATTGATCGGAGGCAGGTTGAAGCCAGTTCCGGGTGGTAATTTCAGGTGTACTCATTGTGACAAGTATGGGGCTGAGCTTTGGCCTGTATTTATCATCAGTAAAATTGATCGGGGCAAGGCAATTCCAGTCCCGGCCGGCAATGCGAGCGGGACCTGGTCGAAGTCAGTCCCCTGGGGCAAATTGATCGGGACAATTCGAAATCAGTCCCGGATGACAATTTGATCCGGGGAACTGACGACAATCTGCGGGGTATCTTCATGCAGTTCGATTTTGCCGGTAACACAAATACGCCGGCCGGCGTAGTGTTGATGAGGGGAAAATTGCCATTTGTGGCGATCTCTTCCCCAAATCACGGCTGTGAACGGCTGATCCGGGTGAGGCCGCTCCAGGTTAATAAAAGTTGGCTCCCCTCCTATTTCCGGCAGAAAATCGGCCGAGGCGACCCGTCCGCACACTTCGGCAACCGTTCCGATGTGCCCGGAGGCTTCAAGGGCATTAATCCTGATTACCGGTGACAATTTGGGTTCCGGCTGATATACCCTGGAGAAGATCAAACCCAGCAGCAAAATTACAGCCAACACCGGGAAGAGGTATTTAATCCATTTTCGAATTCGTTTCATACATATTGTTTAATTGTCAGGAGTTTCGCAACTGTTCACTTAATAAATCTCATTATATCTCTTAGGAGGTTTTGCAAAGCCGTCTTTTTGCCTCCCGACAGCTGCCGGGACGTTATCGGATTTTCAAAATCCTTTGGCCTTGATCCAGAATAAAAATCGCTGTTGCGTTCAAAAAATGAGCCTGGTTTTGCAAAGCCTCCTCTTATTATAAGAAGAGATGTCCTCTTAA
>SKRC01000112.1 GCA_007118695.1 Balneolaceae bacterium
AAGCTTTCCAATCTGGCTCAACCACAAGCTACAATCCCTGCAAGTATTGAGTTTGTTGATATCGCCGGACTGGTAAAAGGTGCTTCGGAAGGCAAGGGAAAAGGAAATGCTTTTTTATCACACATTCGGGAGGTAGACCTGATCATCCATGTAGTACGTTGCTTTGATGACCCGGATGTGATACATGTGGAAGGCTCTGTTGAACCTGAAAGAGATATTCATATCATTGAAGATGAATTGATTCTCAAAGACCTGGAATCGGTTGAAAAGCGTTTTGAAAAACTGAAAAAAGAAGCCAAAAGCGGTGATAAAAAGATTACAGAACAACTACGTATAGTCGAACGCCTCCATAATCACCTCGCTGACGGTCATTCGGCCAGGAATTTTATAAGAACGGAAGAAGAAAAATCGGCATTCAAAGACCTGTTCCTGCTGTCCGACAAACCGGTTCTCTACGCCTGCAATGTATCGGAAGAGGATGTCAATGACGGCAACCAATGGGTTGAGAAAGTCAGGGAGATCGCCGCAGTGCATAACGACAAGGTCGTTACATTCTGTGCAAAGATAGAGGCTGAAATTGCGGAGCTTGATGAGGAGGAAAAAGAGATGTTCCTTGAGGAATTGGGCTTGAAAAAATCCGGACTCGACCGGCTGATCCAGGCAGCCTATGAGATGCTGGGTTTGATCACCTACTTTACAGTAGGCCCAAAAGAAGTAAGGGCCTGGACGGTGAAAAAAGAAACAAAGGCTCCTCAGGCTGCCGGCGTCATTCATACTGATTTCGAGAAAGGCTTTATACGGGCTGAAACCATTGCCTATGAGGATTACGTTGAACTTGGATCAGAAAAAGCGGCTAAAGAGGCCGGGAAAATGCGTCAGGAAGGAAAACAGTACATTGTGAAAGACGGTGACGTAATGCTGTTCAGGTTTAATGTATGAGGTATGAGGTCGGCTGACCAACTATTGAATCCCGCATCTGGCTACGGAGTGGGGCCCATTCGACCGGCGAGCGTGGCACTCATCAGATATGGGCAGTCTGGATTGCATTCAGTTGGGATTCAACTCAGTCCCGGTTTACATCCTCGATTTTATCCAATACATCGATCACCCTGAATTCAATGGTATCGGCAGGTACGCGGTAGGGATTGATGCGGTCATGGATGATCCAGGCATCCGGATACTTGAATTTAATCAGGCGGGAAAATTCAATAGCCCGGTCGCGATTTTGAAAGTCACCGATCCGGACCCTGTAATTGGGCTGGCGAAAATGAACATAACCGCGTGGCGAGTAATCAGCAATGGTTTCGTCCGCCCACTTTTCAAAATCAGCCAGCGTGCTGTCCGCATATTCGACGTCCCGGGTCGATAATATCTGAATCCGGTATCCCTGATAGATATCCACTTCTTGTTCTTCAACCTCCTGAAGGTAAAACTCGGGCATATCGTGGGATTGTGTAGAAAACGCATCGTTCATCTGACTTCTTGTCTGATATAAAGCCAGTTCCTGTTCATTCATTTCATCGAGTTCAAACTCCTCAAGAAAGGCCTCAACAAGCTCGTCCGATATGTCAAATATCGCAAGTGGTTGTCGTTCTACTTCAACCTCATCTTCATCCGCTTCTGTAGTCGGTTCTGGAGTCGCGCAGGCATGTCCGAGCACGGTTGCCGCCACTATGATAAAGAGTAATTTATAGAAATTTTTCATGGGTCAATTGCCTACCGGGTGCCAGGTTGTTTTTATCTCCTGAAACTCAAGGATATAATAGGGATTATGGTTTTCATCATCGAGCCAAATATGGTTAACGGTATGCAGGACTCGTTTAATATTTAAAGCACCGTTTTCATCAATTTGTTTCCGGGTTTTTTTATTGGAGATGGTATTCCAGATGGCATTCAAATCCATGTGGGAGGAGAGATGCGGCAGCATCTCATCGCTGTACCCGCTCAAAATGTTCACCACACCGCCCGGGACATCCGAGGCATGCAGGACTTCCCCGAAACTGATAGCCGGAAGCGGATTGGCTTGTGATGCCAGAACCACACAACTGTTTCCGCCGGCAATGACCGGGGCAATCATACTGACCAGGCCTGCAAGCGGACTCGACTCCGGTGCGACGATACCGACAATCCCGGTTGGCTCGGGGTTGCTGAAATTGAAATGTGCACTTGCCACAGGATTCACGGTTCCGAACACCTGCTGGTATTTATCCGTCCAGCCGGCATAATAGATCAATCTGTCAATGGCCGTCTCAGTTTCCCGGCCGGCATTTTTTTCATTGAAACCGGTATTTGTGAGTTCCTTTACAAACTGATCTTTTCTGCCTTCAAGCATTTCTGCGGTTCGGTAAAGAATTTGCCCCCTGTTATAGGCGCTGCGGTTTCTCCAGCCGGGAAATGCACTTCGTGCCGCTGTCAGGGAATCCCGCACATCTTTGCGGGTGCACCGGCAGGCATTGGCTATGATGTTGTCCTTGCTGTCCTTAACCTTGTAGGTCCGGGCTGATTCACTCCGGGGAAATTTCCCGCCGATATACGTTTTATAGGTTTTCAGCACTTCAATTCTGTCTGACATATTCAATCAGTTTCTTGCTATTTATCAAGTCTGTTTCAAATTCACATAGGGATAGAGCCCATGCAGCCCACCTTCGCGGCCAAGACCGCTTTCCTTGAACCCGCCAAAAGGAGATGCCGGATCAAATTTATTATATGTATTCGACCAGAGTACCCCGGTGCGGACTTCGGCCCCGGTTTTAAATATTTTGGCACCCTTGTCGGTCCAGACCCCGCCGGCAAGCCCGTACGGGGTATTGTTTGCTTTTTCAATGGCTTCATCTGGGGTCCTGAACGTCTGAATTGTCAGCACGGGCCCGAATATTTCCTCTTTGACGATACGATTCGATTGGGAGACATTGGTGAAGATGGTCGGCTTGCAAAAATATCCCTTTTCAGGAAGTGAATTATTGCCCTGATAGATCGTGGCGCCTTCTTGCCGGCCTATCTCCAGGTATTTGAGTATTCTCTCGTATTGTTCTTTCGAGTTGATCGCTCCGATATCCGTATTTTTATCCAGTGGATCCCCGACAATCAGGGTTTCCATGCGGTCACGAAGTTTTTGGATGAACTTATCGGCTACGCTTTCCTGAACCAACAGCCGGGACCCGGCGCAACATACATGCCCCTGGTTGAAGAAGATGGCATTGACTACCCCTTCAACCGCCTGGTCGAGAGGCGCATCTTCAAAAATGATATTGGGTCCTTTTCCGCCAAGCTCAAGTGTATATTTTTTTGTGGTTCCGGCCAGCAATTTTTGAATTATTTTTCCCACTGCTGTAGAACCTGTGAAAGCAATTTTGTCGATGTCCGGGTGGCTTACAATGCTTGAGCCGGTCTGTCCGGCACCGGTTACAATATTGACAACGCCATCCGGCAGCCCGGCATCGCGGCACAGTTCGGCAAATTTTAATGCGGTGAGCGGGGTGGTCTCCGCAGGTTTTAAAACAACGGTGTTACCGGTGGCCAGGGCGGGGGCTATTTTCCAGGCAAGCATCAAAAGCGGAAAATTCCAGGGTATAATTTGTCCGCACACACCCAGAGGTTCAGCCTTCCGTCCGGGAAATGCATATTCCAGTTTATCGGCCCAGCCGGCATAGTAAAAAAAGTGAGCGGCTGCCAGGGGGACATCCACATCACGGGATTCGCGGATCGGTTTGCCTCCGTCGATGGATTCAATGACTGCGAATTCACGCGAACGTTCCTGGATCATTCTGGCAAGCCTGTATATATATTTTCCACGCTCCTTTGGCTGAATTTTTGACCACTTCCCAAAGGCCTTCCGGGCGGCTTTAACCGCTGAGTCAACATCCCCGGAGGTACCCTCAGCGAATTCGGCAATTACTTCTTCGTCAGCCGGATTGTAGCTTTTCATGTAACGGCCTTTCACGGGCTCCGTGAATGTACCGCCAATAAAATGTTCGTACCTGTCCCGGATTTCTACATGATCTTTACTTTCAGGGGCATCACTGTACTCCCAAAAAGAGGAGAAATCAAGCCTGAGGCCTGAATTCGGTGAGGTCGGTTTTTCTGAACCGTTTACCTGGTCTTCGTTCTGTTGTGTTGTATTGCTGAAATCTGACATCATTAAGACTGGTTAGTCATTGGAAAAATAGTCGGTGCACTGGTAGATTCCGCTTTCCTGTTTAACGATCTGCATCAGCAGGTCGTTTGTCAGGGAGCTGGCGCCAAACCTGAACCATTCGGGCGTCAGCCATGCAGCCCCCAGTGTTTCTTTGACAAGCACCAGGTATTGGATGGCCTGTTTTGCCTTGCGAATGCCGCCGGCTGGTTTCATCCCGATCATTTTCCCGGTTTCAAGATAGTGGTCGCGGATCGCCTCCAGCATGACGAGGGTGACCGGCTGGGTGGCCGCAGGAGATATTTTCCCGGTTGACGTTTTAATGAAATCAGCACCGGCATGTATTGCCAGGAAACTGGCTTTTCTCACATTTTCAAGCGTTCCCAGTTCGCCCGTTTCAAGGATGACTTTCAAATGGACATCCCCGCATGCATCTTTTACGGCGGCTATCTCATCAAAAACAAAGTTGTAATTGCCTTTGAGAAACTCACCCCGCGATATGACCATATCAATTTCATCGGCTCCCTGTTCGATGGCAAAACGGGTATCTTCCAGCTTGGCGGAGAGTTTGACCATTCCTGCAGGAAATGCAGTCGACACGCTGGCAACTTTTACATCCGAGGCTTCCAGTTCTTTTTTGGCCACCGGCACCATGGTTGGATAGACACAGACGGCTGCAACGGAAGGCAGTCCGGGTAACTCTGAATGAGGCTGCAGGGCTTTTCGGCAAAGCTGGATTACTTTCCCGGGCGAGTCTTTACCTTCCAGTGTGGTTAGGTCAATCATACTCAGGGCAAGCTTTAATGCCTGGATTTTCGACTCTTTCTTAATGCTTCGGCTGTTTAGTCGAGCTACACGCTCTTCTACGCCAACCTCATCAATCGGGTAATTAGTCAGATAATCGTATTTGATCTGCTCCTGCATATGCTTTTCAATCATGTACATGTAAAAATGCAAGATACAAAATAGAAGCAGGCTGTGGCTAATGATTTTAATTAAAAGGTGGTTCAACTCTTCGGGTCGGAACGAATAAAAAATGAAATCATGTGGATATCCCGATGGCTTTGCCTCGGGGTGGTCATTTGAAACCGGCCTGCTCAGAATGCAGGAGTCAGGAGTCAGAATACAGGAGTCAGAATACAACGACTCAGACATCCAGACAACTCACGACTCATGATTCACGACTACTGACGACTCATCAAACCCTGGGGCCTGCGGATACCAGCTCTCTGCTGGCTGTACTCTGGAATACTTTGAAATTATCACAAAACATATCAGCCAGTTTTTTTGATTTTTCATCGTAGGCATCTTTATCCTTCCAGGTGTTTCTGGGATGGAGGATCTCCGTCGGCACTCCATCCACCCGGGCTGGAATATGCAGGCCAAAGACCGGTTCCGACTGATAATCCACATCATCCAGGTTCCCCTTAAGAGTTTCATTTAACATATTCCGGGTATAGCGCAGTTTGATCCGGCTTCCCACCCCGTGGGGCCCTCCTGTCCAGCCGGTATTTACAAGCCAGACCTGTGCATTGTGTGTTCTGATTTTGCTGGCGAGCAATTCTGCATATACAGTCGGGTGCAGTGGCATAAATGGAGCACCAAAACAAGCTGAAAAAGTTGCCCGGGGTTCAGTAACTCCCCGTTCGGTGCCGGCCACTTTTGCTGTATAACCACTGATGAAATGATACATGGCCTGTTCCGGAGTCAGCCTGGAAATTGGGGGAAGGACCCCGAAAGCATCTGCCGTCAGGAAAAAGATATGACCGGGATGGCCGCCCATGCCTACACTGCTCGCATTGGGAATGTAATGAATCGGATAGGCACATCGCGTGTTTTGAGTCAGTGAACTATCATGAAAATCAGGTTCTCTGTGCCGGTCAAGGATCACATTTTCAAGAATGGTGCCGGGCATTTTTGTGGTGTTATATATAAGCGGCTCATGCTCTTTCGACAGATTTATGGTTTTCGCATAACAACCGCCTTCAAAGTTGAAGATACCGTTATCGCTCCATCCATGCTCATCATCCCCAATCAATATTCGATCCGTATCAGAAGAAAGCGTGGTCTTGCCGGTTCCTGACAAGCCGAAAAAGATCGCCGTATTTCCGGAATCATCCATGTTGGCAGAGCAGTGCATGGCCATCACATTGCGTTTGGGCAACAGGTAATTGAGCACAGAAAAGATCCCTTTTTTAACTTCTCCGGAGTAAAGAGTGCCACCGATCAGAATCATTTTTTTTTCAAAACTGCAAAGAATGAAGGTGCTGCTCCGGGTTCCGTCTGAATTTGGGTCTGCCCTGAAATTGGGAGCGGCCAGGACAGTGAATTGGGGTTCGTGATTCATCAGCTGCTCAGGGTCGGGCCGAATAAACATGTTATGGGCAAACAGGGCATGATAGGCCACTTCACTCACCACTCTGACATTCAGCCGGTACTCCGGGTCAGCACCGGCGTACAGGTCTTTTACATAAAGATTTCGGCCTTGCAGGTGCTTAACCATTTTTTTATGCAGGTTTTCAAAGATCCCGGGCGAGATGGGCCTATTGAATTTGCCCCAGTTTATATCCTCTCTGGACGAAGATTCTTCAACAATAAATTTATCATCAGGTGAACGTCCTGTAAATTCGCCTGTCAGAACTCTGAGTGCGTAATCTCTCGTTAGAATCGCTTCTCCATTGTGAATTGCATGTTCATAAAGTTCCGATGGATTCAGGTTCCAGAGTATGTTCTCATTGTCTTCCAAACCCAGGTAATCCAACCCCGTTTTGCTGCGAGGGTGGTTGTGATAATCAACTTTCATTTGCTTAAAGGGATTTTGATTAATAGTATTTTTCAGATCTCTTGTTTATTCAGGTAATTAATGATAAAAATAAAGTTTTTCCTTTAAAAAAGCGCTTTTTTAATTATCCTTGTATATGATTCCAATATCTAATGGAGGAGGTCGTCCTGGAAATTTTGTGAGCACCAGGATATGGATGCTGAAGAAAAACCTGGCAAAATTTCGGGTATGCGATTTTTTGATATTATCCAAAAGGCGGCCTGATGACTTTTTGGGTTTACATGAAAGTAGTATTTGCAGATGAATATCTTTGACAATGAATATGCTTACCTTCTTATGATCCTTAAAAAGCCTCACGTGAGAAGGACGCCGGTTGTGGTGATAAGGGCCCATGTACCTGCTGCCGGCACACTCCCGGGAGGTTTGCATTCTATAATCCGTTCGATGAGATGATAAAAATTGCACTTATACAGACCGATTGTGTCCGGGAACCGGAAAAAAATATTGAAAAAGCATTTCATCAGATAAAAAACGCGGCAGAAAAGGGTGCAAATATCATAGCTCTGCAGGAGCTGTTTCACACCACGTACTTCTGCCGGGAGATTGATCCGGCCTATTTTCAATGGGCACAGGCTATACCCGGAGATTTGACCGACAGGTTGTGCAAGCTAGCCGGGAAATTGAATGTTGTACTGCTCGCGCCACTGTTTGAACGTAAAGCGGCGGGAGTATACTTCAATTCGATGGCTGTCATTGATGCAGATGGATCACTTATGGGAGTCTATCGGAAAATGCACATTCCGGACGACCCCGGATTCTATGAAAAATATTACTTTACGCCCGGCGACAGCGGATACCAGGTTTATGATACAGCGTTCGGCAAAATCGGTACGTTGATCTGTTGGGACCAGTGGTATCCGGAAGCTGCCAGAATTACAGCGATGATGGGGGCCGATTTGTTGGTCTATCCAACTGCCATTGCAACATTGCCTGAAGAAGATGAAAGTGAAAAGCAACAATTCCTGGAAGCCTGGCAAATGATTCAGCGAAGTCATGCCATTGCCAACGGATGCTATGTGGCCAGTATTAACCGGGTTGGTGACGAAAGCGGTTCAAAGTTTTGGGGACGTTCATTTGCAGCCGGCCCGTTTGGTGAGATCATAGCCGGGGCAGGAGAGGGCGAAGAGATTCTGATGGCCGACCTTGATTTCTCCAGGATAGAAAAACAGCGCCAGGCCTGGCCTTTCTTTCGCGACAGGAGAATTGATACCTATGAACCAATACTCAAAAGGTGGATATAGCCCGTGACTTTGGTTAATACTGAGGTTAATACTGAACTGAATTTTCAATCAAGCCCGGCTGTATCATGCTCCAGCCCCAACATTGAACAGGCAGGATTTCAACCTTCGAATAATGCGGTTGAAACTTTGTATTTTTCTGATATGCCTGTTCATAATTGATTCTGTGAGGTATGTCGGGGCAAAAAGGGTTTAGAACATTTTTGGATTTAATAATAGCATTTCCGGAAAATTTTTAAGGAAACAGACACTTGGAACGTTTAGAGAATTCAACACCCAGACAACTTGGATACAGAATGCCTGCGGAATGGCACCGGCATTCGGCCACTCTGATGCACTGGCCCTCCAACCGGGAGACCTGGCCAGGTGACAGGCTCGGCAGGGTAGAAATCGTCTATTTGAATATCCTCGAACATCTGAGCCGTTATGAGCCCGTGGTACTTATCGTGGACCCCATGGCCATTCAAAGGGCGGAAAAAAAGCTGAAAGAAAGGAGACTGGAATCTGGCCATATCCATCTGATTGAGCAGCCCATAAACGATGTTTGGGCAAGGGATTGCGGCCCTGTATTTGTTCACAGAAAGTTCAACGGTTCCGACGACTTTGCAATCACAGATTGGGGGTATAATGCATGGGGGGAGAAATACCCTCCATTTGATGATGACAAGAGAATCCCCTCATTTTTATCCCGGAAATTTGGCATACCAGCCTATACACCGGGAATGGTGCTTGAAGGCGGATCGATTGAAGTCAATGGAGAGGGATTGCTGCTGACTACGGAATCCGTGTTGTTGAATCCCAATCGCAACCCCGGGTTGAAGAAAACTGATATCGAAAGGCTTCTTGGGGATTACCTGGGGGTTGAAAAAGTAATCTGGCTTAAAAAGGGACTGGCCGGAGATGATACCGATGGTCATATCGATGATTTAACGCGGTTTTTAAACAAGTGTACAGTCCTTACCACAGTATCAAGTGATTCGCAGGATATAAATCATGAAGCCCTTGCAGTGAACCGAGAACTGCTGGGGAAAGTGCAGGATTTACAGGGAAATCCGTTAAATATCGTTGAACTGCCGCTGCCAAAAACAAAGATAGAGGGAACCACCGTGGATGGCTCTGAATATGTACCAGCCAGTTATGCAAATTTCTACATTGCAAATGGAGCTGTTTTGGTTCCTTTATACGATAAACAAACCGACCGGGAAGCCCGGAATCTTTTTTCACATTTTTTCCCGGAAAGGGATATCATCGGGATCGAATGCGCCGACCTTGTCTGGGGTCAGGGCAGCATCCATTGCATCACCCAGCCGCTTTATGGGCTGGATACATTTCTGAGTGTATGAGCCTGGAACACAAAATATTTACCTCTCGAGGTACCAAGGTTATCCCGGATATCTCAGTAAAAATGTTAAACGTAATATAACTTTATTATTTATACTTCTTTATGATCCAATTTTGGAGTCTTCGAAAAACACACCCTGCTTTTCTGCGACATTCCCCCCCCCCAGCTGCGTTGAATCTAAAATGGCGTGCTCAATGTCCCGACAGCTGTACGCGACGTTACCGCTGCCATTTTATCTTCGCCTAGCTGAGAAAAAAATGTCTTGGTGAGATTTCCGGATTAGTGCAATTTGCGCACATGACTACCCATCCTGATCCTCAGTTTTTAATGCACCTCTCTTCAAACACTCCTTTATTCTAATGTTCAATTCTTTACTCACTCAATCTTGCAAATAATCTACAAGCACTCTGAGTTCTCTTTTTACCAGGTCCCGGGTTGCAAATATGGTTTCGAAAAATTCCATCAGATTTACATCCGGGTGATTGGCCCGTATAATTTCATTGGTAAAACCAAACGCAATATGTTCGATGTTGGTAAAGTAGTTACCCGTTGAGAAATTATAACCATATTGAACCCCGCCGGGGACAATCAGTTCATTTACTGCCCAGGCATTCATCCGGTCCAATTCCATACGGTCTTCATGGAGTGGCTTGGCAACCTCATCTTCAAACATCTGATACTCAAACTCCCTGCCCAGGGGTACCTTCATGTAATCCATCATCATATATTGGCTCGGGGGAGAATCTTCGGATTTGGTGATGCTGTTTCTGACTACCCAGAGTTCGGAATGGACTATGGACCGGGAGGGACGATATACCGAGACAGCTGATTGGCCGGAACTCGCTGCTGCTAAGGTGCGGTGATCGGAAGATCCAAATGCCGACATGGATTCCGAACTTGTAATACTTACATAATTGTAGCTGGCATTCCAGCTGCCGGGAAATTTCACCTTATAGAGTTTCCAGCTACTGATTTCACCTTCCTCAATTCGTGACTGCTGCATGTTTTTCCAGTCGGATCTGGTTTGATCCATAAATTCCTCCTCATACTCGGATTCCACACTCAGGTAATCTATTTTCATGTATTCGCCTTCCAGTGATTGTCCGGTTGAGGCCAGTGCGAAGAGAAGTGCTAAAGGGACGAAAAATAGTACGAAACGTATATTCATATCATCCACCAATTTGGTTGATAAGGGGTGTGCTTAACTAAATAAACAAAATTTATGGACTAATTAAAATGCTATTATTTGGAATTCTAACATGGCAATACTTAAAAAAAAAGTATTACCTTTCTGTTAAATTATGACCATGGGTTTCGCAGAATGATTTTCAATTCATATTCCTTGGGATCTTCGTTATCTTATTCTGTTACATATAATTAAATCCAAAATTCTCAGATGTCCACAATTGCACATGAGAAATATGAGGCGGTTATCGGCCTTGAAGTGCACGCACAATTATTGACTGAAAGCAAAGCCTTCGCCCCTGTGTCTACCGAATTTGGCGGAGCGCCAAATACCCAGGTTACCCCGCTCTGCCTGGGTCATCCCGGGACCCTGCCGGTTTTAAATGAAAACCTGGTACGCTATACCATCAGAATGGGGTTGGCAACGGATTGTAAAATTGCCGAAAAATCGATTTTTGCCAGGAAAAACTATTTTTATCCCGACCTTCCGAAAGGGTATCAGATCTCTCAATATGAAACCCCGATTTGTTATGACGGCTCTATTCATATTGAGATGGAAGATTACGATAAAACCATTGGCCTGACCCGGATCCATATGGAAGAGGATGCCGGCAAGTCCATCCACGATCAGGACCCGACCGACACACTCGTGGATCTGAACAGGGCGGGTGTACCGCTTATTGAAATTGTCTCTGAGCCGGATATTCGAACGCCGCAGGAAGCCTATGCCTATCTGATCAAAATCAAACAGATTGTGCAATATCTCGAAATATGTGACGGGAATATGGAGGAGGGCAGTCTGCGTTGTGATGCAAATGTTTCTGTTCGCCTCAGAGGACAGGAGAAGTTTGGAACCCGCACCGAGCTGAAGAATATGAATTCATTCAGAAATGTAGAACGGGCCATACAATTTGAGATCGAACGACAGATAGAACTAATCGAATCGGGTGGGGAGGTTGTTCAGCAGACACTGTTGTGGGATCCCAATAAACTGGAAACCCGGCAGATGCGCACCAAAGAGGAAGCACATGACTATCGCTATTTCCCGGAACCGGATATTCCGCCCGTCATAGTCGGGGAGGAAATGCTCGATGAGGTGAGAAGCGAGCTTCCAGAAATGCCGGATGTACGGTTGGAGCGTTTTATAAATGAATTGAAACTCAATGAAGAGGACGCAAGAACGTTAACAGAAAACAGGCAACTTGCAGACTATTATGAGGGAGTACTACAACATCTTGACGATCCAAAAGCGGTTGCCAATTTGGTTATGACAGAAGTTCTGAGAGTGCTCAATGAAGAGAGCATCGATATCCGTCAATTTCCAATTGGCACGGAACGCCTGGCTGAATTGATAGCCCTGAAAAAGGATGACAAGATCAACTCTTCCGCTATGCAACAAATATTCAATCATATGTTGAAAAACGGTGATAGTGCCATGGACCTTGCCGAAGAGATGAATCTTCTGCAGGTATCCGATACCGGATTTATTGAGCCCATCATTGATGACGTGATTGAGCAAAATCCGGATGAGGTTAAACGTTTTCAGGATGGCAAAAAACAATTGATTGGTTTCTTTATCGGTCAGGTTATGCAACGTTCAAAAGGAAAAGCCAA
Source organism: Balneolaceae bacterium (assembly GCA_007118695.1). Taxonomy (GTDB): domain Bacteria; phylum Bacteroidota; class Rhodothermia; order Balneolales; family Balneolaceae; genus SKRC01. The sequence goes on from SKRC01000112.1 coordinate 12,354, forward strand.
TCCGCAACAGGTTCGGGAAATCATTACTAAAAAACTTAACTAAGTCATTATTCAGTTGTAGGATAAAAGGAATGATTGATAAACATTGTACCCACGGTATTTGGATTCTGGCCTTGCTGATGTTAGCTGCTTGCAGCCAGGAAGACAAAAAAGAACCGTATCTACAAACTCATATCACCGGGAAGATTACGGTTGATGCAGATTTGGATACGAGTCGCGATTACTCCGGCATTGAGCTGAAAATCCTACGGCCGGATACATTGGGACAGTTGAACGATACGCTTTTTTATGCCGTAACGGATGAAGATGGCAGTTACGCCGGAAATGCCCGTATTCCGAGAAACGATATTTACCCGCTATCGATCCTGCGCAGGTCCAATGAGTTGGGAGTCGTAAACCTGGTGCTTGCCGATAAAGATACAGTGTATTTTGATGCCGAACTGCCGGACCTGGAAGAGACGGCGCAGGTTAAGTCGAAAGAAAACGATCTGTTTGCATCCTATGAACGTCTTCAGGCCGGAATAAACAGAATTTTCCAGTTTGCCAATGCAGGGTTGGTTACGGGGGATACCCTGGAAATGGAGTTGATGAAATGGAGTGATTTGTTTTGGGATTTTTACGAAGATAACCTGGATACATTTGCCGGTCAGCAGGCAGCAGCCTCTTCCATCCGGCTACTGGAGGGGTGGCAGGATGAACTGATGATGGAACGGCTCTGGAAAGTAATCGACGATGATCCATCACTGATTCCATTCGCTTCAAGAATTGGGATCCGGTATTATACTGATGAGTACAACCTCGACCATGCCCTGACCTTTATCGATTCACTGGTGACGAAAAGCGCAAGTGATCGCATTAGTATGGAATTAAAAATGAACAAAATAAAACTGTTATACGACAGTGCACGGGTAGAAACGGTAAAACATGAACTGGATCAATTTAAAACCCAATACCAAAGCTACCGGGAGGCTTCCGGTTGGGTTCAAAATTTCGAATATGAACTGGCTACACTGGCGCCGGGATCGGAGCTTCCCGATTTCGAAATAATATCACTGGAAGGGGATACCATCACAAGGGAAAACATGAAAGGCAAGCCCTATATGCTGGAATTTACCCGGCTGGATAATTTTCTGTACCAGCAACAATTCGATCGCAATATCGCCATCTACCACATTTATAAAAATTATGGTCTTGAGTTCCTGACCGTTCCATTTGAGACCACTGACGTTGTAATGAATGCTTTTTTTGAAGAAAGAGCCCGGCTTTGGCCATTTGCACAACCGGGTACCTTCAATGCCGATGAACTCAGGGAAAAGTTTAACCTGAATACCCTGCCAACCCGCATTCTTGTAGATAAAAATGGAATCATCGTCAGGAAATATGAAGGGACCGAATTTAATGACATAGTCCGCGGTCTACAAATAGTGCTAACTGACATAAACGAAGAGGAAGCTTTATGAGATCAATTCTTATTGCAGGAAACTGGAAGATGAACGGAGGTCCGAAAGAAGCCGAGACGCTTCTTAAAGAGTTAAAAGAAAAATTAACGAACCGGAATCTTACAACGGATGTGGTAGTCTGCCCACCCTATGTTTCATTGCAAAAGGCTGTGACAGTTTTAAGCAATACTTCTGTAAAAGTTGGAGCCCAGAATGTTCATTTTGAAGATAATGGTGCATTTACCGGCGAGGTGAGTACCAGAATGCTGAAAGAAACCGGTTGTGAGTATGTGATTTTAGGGCATTCGGAGCGACGGGAAAATTTCGGCGATACGGACGATGTCATTGCAAAAAAAGTAAGAAAAGCCATTGCTGATGGGCTGCAAGTAATTTTTTGTGTAGGCGAAAAACTCGAAGAACGCAAGGCGGGCAACCATCAGAAAGTCGTTATGGACCAAATCCGGGCTGTCATCGATCAGCTGACTGAAGAAGATGTTGCACAATTGACAATTGCATACGAACCGGTATGGGCGATCGGCACGGGTGAGACGGCAACTCCGGAGCAAGCCCAGGAGATGCATTTGTTTATTCGTAATTTTTTGAAAGAACATTGGAGCACTCAAAGACTTGAAGGAGTACGAATTCTCTATGGCGGCAGCATGAAGCCCGGTAATGCCGAAGAACTTTTAAGGCAGACCGATGTGGATGGCGGCCTTATCGGCGGTGCCAGCCTGGATGCCGGGAGTTTTTCCTCAATCATCGATATAGCTGAAAAAGTTTAGATAGTAAGAATGGCCATTTATAACGTCTTATTAATCGGCGGCGGCGGCAGGGAGCACTCGATCGCCTGGAAATTGAAACAATCCGAACTTCTGGGCGCTCTCTATGCAGCTCCGGGAAATCCGGGCACAGAACAAATAGCACAAAACGTTGACATCGATATCGCTGATTTTGCCAGTGTAGTTGATTTTGCAGAGCAGAAACAGATCGACCTGGTGGTTGTAGGCCCGGAAAAGCCGCTTGTTGACGGCCTGGCCGATTACCTGGAAGAGCATGGAGTACCGGTTTTCGGACCCAGTAGAGAAGCTGCAAAACTTGAAGGAAGCAAGGAATTCGCAAAGAAGTTCATGAAAAAATATGACATTCCTACGGCCGGCTATGAAACCTTTGCTTCTGATGAATTTGACCAAGCCCTCAGCTATATCAGAAAAAAAAACCAGTTTCCTGTGGTTTTAAAAGCCGACGGCCTGGCGGCAGGCAAAGGGGTATTTATCTGTGAAACGGAGGATGAAGCGTCACGGCGTTTCAGGCAATTTACTGAAGATGAAAACCTGAGCAAAGCCGCTGGGACAGTAGTTGTCGAAGAGTTTATGCAGGGAGAGGAGGCGTCAGTTTTTGTTATCTCGGATGGTCACTCGGCCAAAGTCATTCACAACGCCCAGGATCATAAGCGAATTGGAGACGGAGATACCGGCCTCAATACAGGAGGGATGGGTGCTTACAGTCCGGCGCCTGTTCTTACCCCAGCCATTTTGGAGCAGGTGGAACGTGAGATTATACTTCCAACCATCACCGGCATGCAGTTGGAGGAATCCCCCTACAAAGGAATTCTCTATATCGGTTTGATGATTACGGAAGATGGACCGAAAGTGGTCGAGTATAACTGCCGGTTCGGAGATCCGGAATGCCAGGTAATACTGCCTTCCTTTGAAAACGACCTGCTCGATCTGATGATTTTGTCGGAAGCGCAGAGACTGGACGAAAGGGAGCTGAAAACCGATAATCAGTTCCGTTGTTGTGTGGTGCTTGCCAGCGAAGGCTACCCGGGGAAATATGAAAAAGGCAAGCCGATAAAAGGCATCGATCAGGTTGACCCTGAAGCTCTTGTATTTCATGCAGGTACAAGCAGAACCAACAGTCAGATCGTTACGGCCGGCGGCCGTGTACTGAATGTTGTGGGCAGTGGAGACACCTTGCAGGAGGCGATAGATCATACGTACAAGAATGTACGCCGGATAACCTTCGATGGGGTGTATTATCGATCAGATATTGGAAGGAAAGGTTTGAAACACGTTTGACAGGGTACAGTATAAAGAATTCAGAATTCAGGAGTTATTGCAGTTGCAGGATGCATTGCAAACGGAGCTATGTCAGGAGGGTGTTTGCAGGATTCCTCGGGATGCCCACGGTCTTTCAGCTTTGGTCACTTTTCATTTTTTTTCTTTTTACTCCGAATGAAACATGGCAATGGAATTGAACAGCATACGGGAAAAGATTTTCAGCCGGGAGCTTTCATTGGATGAAAAAGCTGAACGGATTTTTCGCTACCAGGTGGAAAACAACCGGGTATACCAATTATTCGTTGATACGCTAGGGTTCTCGGTTGAACAAATACCGGCAACGGATGAGATCCCCCTTCTTCCGGTACGTGCATTCAAAGAAACCAGGGTTGTATCCGGCAATGTAAGTGCCGAACTCCATTTCAAAAGCAGCGGAACATCCGATATGCAGCCCGCCATCCATGAAATTCCGGATCCCGGTCTCTACAGGGAATCGGTGTTAAAAGGGTTTAACCACTTTTACCCTTGCAATCCGGTCATATTTGCCTATACACCGGGTTACTCGGAAAACCCGCACTCTTCCCTTATCTGGATGCTCAAGGCCCTTGCGGAGCAGGACATGAGCGGTATGAGCCGGTTTGTGCAGGCCGAGGCCCTGACGGATGCCCGGTTACTCGCAGAGATCAGCAGCAGCGGCAGAGGCCTGATCCTGTTTGGTGCTGCTTTTGGCCTGCTGGATTTGTTGGAGACTGATAATCTGCATCTTCCGGATGGAACGATTGTCATAGAAACAGGCGGGATGAAGACGCACCGACGGGAAATCAGCCGACAGGAGTTGCATGAGCGGCTTGCCGGTGGTTTCGGACTCCCGGTCGGGCAGATCCATTCCGAGTACGGGATGTGTGAACTGCTCAGCCAGGCATATGCCAAAAAGGGTGGATTCTTTGAGCCGGTACCCTGGATGAAAGTGACGGTGAGAGATCCGGACGATCCCTCCAGGATATGCACTCCGGATGAGGAGGGGTTAATCGGCATCATCGATCTGGCCAATATCTACTCGTGCGCTTTTCTGCTGACCGAAGACCGCGGCGTTGCAGACACTTCCGGTCGGTTCAGGGTGCTGGGGCGCTGGAACCCCGATAACCCGAGAGGCTGCAATTTTTTAATTGACCGGGATTGATCATCCAAATCGTCAAGGCAGCTTTGGAGAGGCTGCGCCATCTCTGTGGCCGTTCCCGGGTATGCTGTGAGAAGTAGTGAGTATTGAGTACTGAGTAGTGAATATTTGTCAATCCCTGATTTAGCTTGACCGTTATTATTGATTGTTAGTTGAGATCAAGAGTACAACTGAGTAGTAGTCTGTTGAACATGGTGCGACAGCGGAATGAAGCGATTCCCCCGATGGCTGGCGGGGGAAATGTAGGTTAATTATGTATCTGGCGTAGTCTATTCTGCCTCAAACGCCGTCCTGCCTCAGGCGCCGGTAAAAATCCGGTGTTTCATCCTGTAGATGGATCTGAAAAAGGGGGCGTAGGGAAGTTTGGAAAAAATGCCTAACTCTTCAGTGAATTTCGTCTCCTCATCCAGAAAACGCAGCAGCAATTCGATGCTGTTTTTATTGAAGAGTTCATGAAAGATATGCCGGCTGATGTCGGTTTCATGTTTCAACAGGTAGAGCAGCATGATATCATACACCCTGAACCGGTAAGGCGAGCCTGGCCACGGAGCCGGATTCCTGCCTGCGGCAAGTGCCCTGACAATTTCCCTGCTGTGCTGGTGGGCCCGGGTAAATGTATAGCCGGTTGTAGGTTTTGTAATACCGCCAACTGTGCCAATATTGAGCGTTCTTCTGTTATAGAACCCGGGCACTTTCCGGTCTTCCATGGGAATGGCACCGGCTTCACTTCTCAGAATATTATAGTCGTTGCTGCCCAGCCCGTACCGCTGTTGAAGGTAATGGCCCAGAGCTGAATCGTACCGGTTTTCCTCGAGCATTTGCTCAGAAAATATGGTGTATTCCACCAGGGCTGTTTTCTGTGAAAACGGCAAAACATAAAAGAAAGTGAGCCCGCCTTCCTGCTCTGTATCAAAATCCATTAGCCTGGCGGTTGCCGGATCAAACAGTTCCCGGTCCGTTTCAATTTCCCAGCCTTTGAAATGCTGGATCAGGGATGAATCAACAACAGCCTGATGAAAAGAGTCCGGTTTCAGAACACTTTGAAACACCCATTCCGCGACAAAATTTCCCTTTGCAGTATGTACGATTGCCCTGTCATTTTGCTCTCCGAAATCATGGATCCTTGTCTCAAGCAGGGTAATCTGTTCAGCCTGCCGGGCTCTTTCCAGGATGTGACGCCGGTATTGTTCACTTCTGATGCAGTGGTAGCCAAAGTTGGTGAGCCTCTCTTTGAATACCTCTCCATTGGATACTACCTGCAGGGTTTTCCAGGTATGATGAGTCAGCTCCATAAACCGGTGATCCTGATTCCAAAAACACCATGTTTTATCCGCTTCAGGCTCGAGGGAGGCGTCTATAACCAAAACCTTTTTTTTCGGCAGGGAAGGTGCGCTGTCCATGAGATACGCCAGAAGACTCAGGCCTGCGGCACCGGCCCCTGCGATGATATAATCGTAATTCTCTTCCTTATCCATTGATGGTGAAGATACGGCCTGGGACTGAAATAAATCGATAAACTTACAGAAAGCAGCGGATAATCCGTCGCCGGAGGACACCGGATAACCAATAACCAATTAACCGTAGCTACACTAGCCGACCTGTCATTAGATCCATTACTCTGCACATAATAAACTCCACCACGGGTTAGGTCGCGGCGGAGTTTAATTACCTAAAGAACAGCCAAGGCTGTTGACAGGTAATAAGAACTCCTTATCCGGATTTTGTTACGCTTTTGATGATCTCCTGATAGGTTTTTTTTCTTTTCAGAAAATAATCCCGGATAATCCATGTATCGACCATTTGTTCTGGCTCACCGTCAAATTTTCTCTTCCCCTGAAGCTTCTTTCGTTTCATATGAACGCTTCTCCAGGACGAATAAAAATGCAGATGTGCCTTGAAGATGGCCTTTGCATCACCCGGATTTGCTTTCATAAAGGCATAAATAAATGCCAGTCCATCCAGGCACAGCCGAAGAAAGAAATTGTTTTTCAGCCATTCATCAGACGCATTCTTCCACAACATAAACAGGCTGTTTCTGAAATTGAAGAAAGTTTTCCTGGACGAGTCCATAGGCAATGAGCCGCCACCAAGATGATAAACCCGGCTTTTTGGAGCAAAACCTATGGTATAACCCCTGTTGAGCAACCGCCAGCACAAATCGATTTCTTCCATATGAAATTTGAAATCTTCATCGAATCGATCCAATTCCAGAAAAATATCTTTTCTGATTGCAAATGCGGCACCGGATGCCCAAAATAGCGGGACGGGGTCATCATACTGGCCTGTGTCCGCCTCAACCGTATCAAAAACCCGGCCTCTGCAAAACGGATACCCCATCTTGTCGAGAAACCCGCCGGCCGCCCCGGCATATTCAAATTTTTCCCGGTCCTTGTAGGAAAGTATTTTAGGCTGTGCTGCCGCCACGGCCGGATCCTCGAATACTTTGTCGATATGCTGCAGCCAGTCCGGCTGCACTTCAACATCGTTATTCAGAAAGAGGAGAATCTCACCATTGGCATGGTCAACAGCCCGGTTGTTGCCGCCACAATAGCCATAATTGCGTGGAAATGTAACGATCCGGCAATCCGGGTGATTGGTTCTGACCCACCCGGCAGAGTCATCGGTTGAGGCATTATCAGCTATGATGATTTCAAAATCTTCATACCGGGTATTCGTTACAGAAGGCAGAAATGTCTTGAGGTGCTTGAGCGCATCCCAGGTTACAATAATTACACTGATCGAACGAGACAACGCGTTAGTATTTAATTGACATTATATTGAATAAAGATACCGGAAGACCCCGGAGGTTGCTGGTGCCTCATGGGCCTTTGAAGTTTAATAAGATGAAAATCACTTAAAATGTTACGCAATTACTTACAGCGCTAAGTATTTGAGTGCAAGTTGTTAAGATGCTAAAAAAGAACTAAACTTTTAAAGCATTAGCGGTTTTTCTGTTTCAGAGTTCTTACTATATCCTACAGGCTTATGTTAAAAGTTGGGTTAATATCAGATACACACGGCTATCTCGATCCGGAGGTTTTGGAACATTTCTCGGGTGTCGATGAGATTTGGCATGCCGGCGATTTCGGTAACCTGGAGATTGCCCGTCAATTGCAGGAGATTGCCCCGCTGCTGGGTGTCTATGGAAATATCGACGGCCAGGAGATCCGTTCCGAATTTCCCCTGCATCAAAAAGTCGAACGGGAAGGACTCAGGCTCTGGATGACCCATATTGGTGGTGTCCCGGGCCGATACTGCATTCCGATAAGAGAAGAGATCGAGAGTAACCCGCCCGATATATTTGTCTGCGGCCACTCTCATATTTTAAAAATTGCCCGTGATCAAAACCTTCAGAAGATGTTGTTTATCAATCCCGGTGCGGCTGGAAGGCAGGGTTTTCAGGTCTATCGCACCCTGGTCCGGTTTGAACTCGATAACAGGCAAGTCCGGAATGTTGAGGTGATCAACCTGGGAAAAATTGGCGAATGATGAGAAATGCCAGAAATGCCAGGAATGGTGGAAGTGCCAGGAATGCCAGGAATGCCAGGAATGCCAGGAATGCCAGGAATGCCAGGAATGCCAGGAATGGCTTGGGTGTAATTTGGTTTTTCGGGAGGTAATCAGGCATTATTTTTCATGTCTGCCAATCAGCTCCACGGCATGCATGGCCGAGAGAATGACCAATGGAATCCCCCCGCCGGGATGCGTGCTTCCACCCGCCAGATAGATTCCATCCAATTCTCTTAGCTTGTTTCTTGGCCTTACAAAAGCGGCCATTCGTGAGTTCGATGAAGTCCCGTAAATGCTTCCCTTATTGGAGCGGTATTTGTCATAAAAATCGAATGGAGTCCGAACGCTGCTGACCTTAATGGAATCCGCAAGGCCATCCAGCCCCGACTGCTCAAGTTTTCTTATGATGACGTCCGGATACTCCTGTTTGAGTTCATCCCAGTTCTGGCCATCGGATAAATATGGGGCATTTACCAGAATAAACAGGTTTGATCCGCCGGCAGGGGCTTTTCCCCGATCTGTCAGCGAGGTATTTACAACATAGATCGTGGGGTCGCCGGGGAGTGTTTTATCGCGGAAAATCTGTCTGAACTCCTTAGAATAATCAGAACTGAAAAAGAGGGTGTGATGACGCAGCACAGGCCATTGGCGGCCGGTTCCCAGCAGCAGTACAAAACCGGAACAGGAGGGTTCAAGATTTGCCTGCTTTTTTAACCTGGAGGCGGGCAAATGACTACTTCCGATGAGGTTTATGATCGTCTCTGTGGCATCGCTGTTTGACACCACGAGGTCATACTCTTCGAAGGCTCCCTGGTCTGTTTTGATGCCGGCTACCCGTTTGCCCTGTACAACCAGTCTGTCTATACCGGTTTTGAATTGCATGGAGACCCCATTCCGGCCGGCAAGCTTAACCAGCGCTTCAACCAACCGGTACATGCCGCCTTTGATGTAGTAACCACCTTTCGATATTTCCACGTGCGGAATCACATTCAGCGTGGCCGGAGCCTGGTAGGGCGAAGACCCGTTGTAGGTGGTAAACCGCATAAAAAATTTCCTCAGGTATTCCGATTGAAATTGGCTGTTCACTTTTTCAGCTACTGTTTTGAAAGCGTCTATCTTTAAAGTATCGGTAAGCTGGAGGTTTTTCAGGTCTTGAAACCCATAAAGGGGATTATGCAGAAAAGCACCGGCGGTCCGCTCATACAGTCTCCGGGAATAGTCGAGAAACTCGGAATATGAATTGCAATCTTCTGGGGCAAATTTGCCAATCTCTGCCAATGACTTTTGCAGATTTTGATGGTTGTCAAACAGGGTGCCGTCGGGGTAGATGTAACGGCACAGGGGTACTGGCTCGGTCAGAGTGAGGAAATCTTCAAGCCGTTCTCCACACCGCCTAAACAGATCCCGGAGAATATCAGGCAGGGTTAGCAGGCTGGGCCCTGTGTCAAACCAGAAGCCGCCGGCTGAAAACTCCTGCATTTTCCCGCCCGGAGTCGCATTGCGTTCATACAGGGTCACATCATGGCCCAAAGAGGCAAGCAGCGATGCCGCTGAAAGCCCGCCCAGGCCAGCTCCAATGACTGCAATTTTTTTTGATTTGGTTTTTTTCATCTGAATTATACCAGTTACCAGTTACCAGTTACCAGTAAACAGTTATCAGTAACCAGTAAATAGTTGACTATTTGGGGAAGTATCACTGTTTGCAGTGAAAAGTGATATGAACATTGAGTATCGAAAATTAAAAACGATACATGAATCTATAGGCTAAACCAACTCAAAACTCATCCTGTAACAGTCAGTGGGTCACGGCTGAAGTGGTTGTTTACGGGGATTCTCTGGCACAGCACAGATTGAACAGCGAATTGGTCATTTCATATAATTTTTGGACGAGTTATTTTATTTGATTATTGATCCGGTTATGTCCAGCCGGTTTTGTACGTTTCCGTTCGGGATCACAACGGCCACCCAGGGAGCTTCGGTCGAGAGTATTTTAGCGCTCCACTCAACCGTACCTGGACTGCCCGGCTGTAGGGTCAGATCTTTTACGGGCTGATTAATGTCAAGATTTTCCGAACGAATTTCGAATGAATGAGTGCCCTCACCGGATGCCGTTAGCTGGATGGTTACTCTGCCATTCTCATCTGTTTCCGCTTTGAGTGTAGTGTCGAGAGCATATCCCGGCCGCAAATCCAGATGATGGACGCTACCGGGCAGTGCGGTCAGACTTACATGCTGATTTCCGGAATGAACACTATACCTGCCTTGCGAAAGGAATATGCGGAATAATCCGTCGGTTCCGGCCTCAGTTTCTATGATGTATCCGGTGTTATTGTCAGTAAATTCGATCTTGCGTGAGGCTCCCGGTGCCACGCGGCCTTTAACCAATACGGGGCCGGAGATATCTTCCATCAGCCATAACCAGCGGCTGGTTGAATGGACCCATACTTCTGTGTAAACAAACATATTTTGTGGAGGCCAGTACGGGAGGTCGGTCTTTCGCCAGCTTTGCATTCCGACCGGAAGTGAACCGACAAAATCACCGGAAGAGACGCTGTATTGCTGTTTCCAGTCGTACCCTTCGCCATACATGGTGCTTTGTGCGAATGGATTGCGTCCCACGATCCATTGAGCTTGTTTTTGTGCCAGTTCAGCGGCCTTACCGTCGCGCCGAACGTGAGAGGCGGTTGCAAGAGCTTTGGCCTGGGCCAGCAGCACTCCGTAGTTGCCGCGCCGAGCGAACCATACGGGGAAAGCCCTCAAATAGTACCCATCGCCCATGTACATTCCCTGCATCACCTGTTCGCGAAATCCTCCACGCGAAGCCTGATGCCGGGCCGCCTGCTCGGGGAAGTGTATATAATCCGTTTCGTGGTAAACGTAAGCGGGCAGCACTCTGTAAGGCTCTGTAATCCGGGCGCTTCTCTTCTGATATTCGGAGTACAATACGACCGTAGAATACCAGTCCATCCAGTCTTCATGGTCTGGGAAGGCATCAACCAGCTTTGCCAGCGCTACGATCGGATCCTGATCATTGGCGTGATGAAACTGGTGGAAGTGGTCTTCCTTATCGGGTCCGGTGTAAAAGAAACCGGCCAGCGGAAATTTCGGGCCAACGAAACTCTTCTGCTGGGAACGTACGATCACCTGGCCCAGTTCAATCGCTTTGTCGGCATACTTTTTCTCACCGGTTGCTTCGAACAATTCCATGGAAGCCAAAACACCGATGCCGGCCAATTCAAGTTCGGTTGCTGCAAATGCGGGTGTGTGCCAGGTTTCGGGTCCCTCGATTCCGGTGATCGCATGGCTCCAGTCATCTTTGGCAATCCGGAGGCTGCGGGCAGCCAGTTCGGGATCCCTGTCTTTCAGCACCTGGTATGCAATCGCCCCGGCAGCGGCGGCGATATAATTGACATTGGGGTTGTTGAGCGCTTCCTGTGAACGATCGTCCGCATCCCCGATAATACCGGTTGTCCACAGGTTGTTGCTGGCAAAACCGATACGATAACCACCATCGAACCGGACGCGCAATACCCATTCGAGTCCCCATTTCGCCTCGCGGATCACCGCCTCCAGAAGCTCAGGGTCTTTGTCTCTTTCCTGAATTTTTTTTGCCAGTGCGAACATGGAGTATGTTGCCTCACCTGTATTCACCAGGCCTTGTGAGAGATCTCCGGCATCGTGCCATCCTCCGTTCATAACGATCTTCTTGTCACCGTGCGTGGCCAGCCAGTCGAGATGACACACATCATGCGATCCGGGGACTTCGTAGCCGCACCGCTGGCCGAAAAAAAAGTTGAGCGCTTTCCATACGGTTCCTCTCCAAACGTTTTCATCTATACGGAAGGGGCGGGTATGCCTGTCGCCCGCCCTGATGATGTAACGGCCGGGTTTCTGCACTTCGGAAAAATCCATAAGCTGATATTCCCCAAGGCGGGTTGATACGTATTCTACCGGTTTCCTGAGAACGACTACAGGCAAAGCGTTGGGATCCAGGCGTACGAGAAGAAACTCTTCGACGTCAAGATCACTTGAAAATGCTGTTTTTGATGAACCGGACTGGTAACCGGTATGGCTGTAAGAGATTCCGCCGGGAGCAACCTTCCAGCCTTTGTAATGATCTGGCTGAACACGTTGAAGTTTCGGTTTGGTGATTTCAAAAGCGACCCGGTCGTCAGGATCGGCAAGCATCTTATTCACCCAATAACCAAATTCAAGTGCGGTAACATTGTCTCTTGCGAGGTGATCGATTTCCCAGACGACCTGCTGCCAATTGCCATTCTGTAGAGTAACGTAATGAGAACCTTCCCTGTAAAAATTGTCAGGCAGTTTCTCTTCACCGTCGTTGTGCAGATTGATGCGGATCGGCAGTATGGGAAATCCTTTTATATCCGGACGGATCCATACGGAAATCCGGTTATAATTCCGCCAGTCATCACCTTCAAATTCAAGGTTCAGGTTTACCGCCGAGAGTCCTCTGGGTGTGGGAGCGGGTTCGTCGGTAAACATCTCCATATCAACCCGTAAAATATTCAACCCGCCTGGTCCTTTTTCGCCGGGAAACGTCAGCCGGCCCGTACCTTCCAGGTTCCATTTATCCGGTTCGGCCAGGTCATCAATCGGGCGAGAATCCAGAACCTTCTTGTTGAACCATCGAAACTCCGCAGAGTTTTCAAATTCGATGGGCATGAGTGTTTCGGGGGATTGGCCTGTGGCGTCGTCAGAGAATAGCAGCAACAGAAATAGCGGGAGTAATCCTGTGGCGCAGATGGTTTTCAAACGGGTAACTAATATTCTAATTTTGCGAAAAGAGCATGTACAAGCTAATTGATCTGTGCAGACCGGATAACTTTTCCGACCTTCGCTTAATGATTTAAAACCATTTGTAAGAGGTGTACTGATTAAAGGTTCGAAAACAATGAGAGGAGAGATGTTATCCGGGGATTGAACGAAGTTCATAGATTGGAATTACGTAATCATTAAAAACCTGTTGAAATTCAAAAAACCATTATAAAGAAAAAAGACATTGTTTACGAACCCCTTGAACTTTCGAAAATCTTGAGATAAAAAATTTTTTTAACAGAGATATGGAATCAATTACTTCTCACCCCGATATCGTATCTGTTAATGGTTAACGGGAAAAGATTTAAAAATCCTTCCGGTCTCCTGGGTTTCCTCATCCATTCCGGTTCTCGTGTGAAGGATTGGGGTTCAAAATAGGTAATTGGATCGCTGATATATTGCAGGTAGGCGATACGAAACGAGCCCTGAACACAAAGCGCCACCATGGACGCTGGGAAGGTGCTCACCGGTGACATACGAACAGGACTATAGGCAGTTGCCAATTCATGAGCGCAAGGTGGAGCTAATCCGGTCGAAAAATACGCTAACATTTTTGGAGGCTAGCCTCCAAAGCTCGGACATTGATACTGCGTGTCAATATCCATATTGTGCTCTTAATTTAAATTGACAATCAATAATAACGGTCAAGCTAAATCCAGGAAAGGACAGTCCTTCGACATTCCTTGTTCGCTATTCGCTATTCGCTATTCGCTATTCGATTGTCCTTGTTCATTCGACATTCCTTGTTCAATATTCGATATTCGAAACCTTATTTCAGGGTGAGCTTTGTTACGGCCTCGATGTGATAGGTTTGAGGAAACATATCCACCGGCTGTACTGTTTCCACGTTGTAGGCCTCTTTTAACTCTTTCAGGTCGCGGGCCATGGTGGAGGGGTTGCAGCTGACATACACAAGCCTGGGAACCCTAAGGCTGATCAGTTCTTTTACCACATCCGGGTGCATGCCGGACCGGGGCGGATCGGTGATGATGCAGTCCGGTTCACCGGTTTTGGCCAGCAAATCCGGGTTAAACGTATTTTTCATATCACCCAGGATAAACTCAACATTATCCACACCGTTATCGCGGGCATTTTCCCTGGCATTTTCCACGGCAACCTCTACGAGTTCAATACCTGTCACTTTTTTAACGTCACTGCTCATGAAGAGGCTGAGGGTGCCTACACCGCAGTACAGATCGAAGAGTAAGTCATCGGGTTGCAAACCGGCCAGGTCTTTTGCCACACCGTAAAGGGTTTCGGCCTGTTTAGTGTTAGTCTGGAAAAAAGAGTTGGGGTTGATGATAAAGGCGTGTTCTCCAATGGCATCGGTGATGGTGCCAGGCCCGTACAGTACATGCTCAATGCGGCCGACAGCTGTAGGGTTCGGCAAATCATTGACGTTATTCACAATCGTGGTGATTTCGGGAAACCGTGCACGAAGATGATCCGCTATTTTTTTGATCCGGTCCGGATCATCGGCATTTGTGACGATGTTGACCATCAAATCACCGGAATAATCCGAACTTCTGATCATCAGGTGGCGCATATAGCCGGTGTTATCAAGTGTATCATGAGCCGGGATTGCGTGCTTGATGCAATAATTCCGCAATTCATCGAGTATCCGGAACGATACCGGCTTTTGGAGGTGACACTCCTGAAGGTTCAGTATTTTGTCGAAACGCCCCGGGGCATGCAGGCCCGCAAATAAACCCCTGTCATCGACATACTCATCTTTTTCGATCTCTTCACGGGTTAGCCATTTCCGGGTCCCGAAACTGTATTCCATTTTGTTGCGGTAGTAAAACTCCTTCTCACAGCCGATAATATCCCGGACAATCGATGGGTCGAGGTGGGCAATGCGTTGGATATGGCTTTCTACCTGTTCCTGTTTGATTTGGAGTTGATTCGGGTAGGGCAGATGCTGCCAGGTGCAACCGCCACAGGTTGAAGCGTGCCTGCATTTGGGTTCCCGGCGATCCGGAGAGGGTTCCAGGATTTCGAGAAGTTTGGCTTCCCGGTAATTCTTTTTCTTTTTAATAATCCTGGCCAGTACTTTATCGCCCGGGGCTGTGCCGGGAACAAAAACGGCCAATCCATCGTGTCTGGCTACTCCTTTCCCTTTAAATGCAGCAGATTCAATATCCAGTTCAACTTCTGCTCCTTTTTTCAGGCTCATTCAGATCTCTTCCTTCTCTTCATCTTCGTAGTAGGTTGTAAACTGCAGGGAAAATGCTGTATGTGTATCGGCAACTTCGGCCAATTTTCGAGTGGTCTTTTCCAACTGTTTCATCGCAACGGTCGAGACCGTTTCCAGGAATTTGACCGCAATTTCGGGATGCCGCTTTTTCAGCGTTTCAAAATCGGGTTTGAAAAAACCTAAAAGTATACAGTCGGTCAGGCACCGGGCCGAAGACATCCGGCGCAATTCGTAGCCAATGGAAAGAGCGCCAAAACTTTCTGGCGGACTTAAATCGTAGGTCAGTTCACCTTTAGCCGGGTCATCAAGGGTGGTTTCAACGATCAGCTGAACCCGGCCGTTTTCAATAAAATACATCCCTGTTCCGGGATCATTCTGATAGTAAATATATTCACCTTCCTTGTATTTCCTTCTGTGACACAACTGCAGGAATTCATATCTCTGAAGCGGGGAAAGTGAACGCAGAAACCGGGATTTCAGAATAATATTACTCTGATTTTTCATTTTTTTCATGAACCCTTTTTCAAACATGTTTAATCAAAATGATTTTAGAATGAATGCCCGATTCCAAAACTGAAATAGGCACGCCTGTTGTTGAACCACCCACGTTGTAAATCATGGGCCCGGAACGTAAAGTCAAATCGGGCGACAATAAAATCCCAGTCGAGCCTGATCCCGACTCCTGTACCGACAGCAATTTGCTTATAAAAACGGTCAAAGGAAAATTTTCCGTCCCTGAGCAGATCCTGCCGGTCCTCATCTATGTCATTCATTTCGTTATTATTATTTCCGATTTCCCCTGTCAAATCATTCCGTGGACCATACCAGATATTCCCGGCATCGGTATACAGGGCAAGGTACCAGTCGGCATTAAAGAAATTCTCAAACATGATCTGGCGCACTTCGGTAAATGCTGCGAGCTTGATTTCGCCCCCGCTGACGGTAACACTGTCGGGTTCGATATCACCCGGGCCGAGCCTGAAAGGAGCCCAGCCTCTGATATCGTTGCTCCCACCGGCAAAAAACCTTCTGCTTAGCGGAATGGTTTCACTTTCATTGTAGGGGTGTGCAAACCCTGCAAACCCGCGAAATGCAAATACTGATTCCGGCCCGATAGGTATATAACGCCTGTAGTCGGCCGACATTTTAAAAAACTGACTGTAGCCGAGTGCATTCTCAGACAAGCCCAGTGGGGACGGCAGCGTACCTTTTATCTCCCCGGGGCTGAAGACAAACCGGTCCATCATATAGGCCATATTTCCACCGATGGCAATGGAGTATTCACTGAAGTGCCCATAATTTCGTTTGATCAGA
This sequence comes from Balneolaceae bacterium, assembly GCA_007118695.1. Classification (GTDB taxonomy): domain Bacteria; phylum Bacteroidota; class Rhodothermia; order Balneolales; family Balneolaceae; genus SKRC01. The sequence goes on from SKRC01000112.1 coordinate 28,890, forward strand.
TTCGTATTCTGACTTCGGAATGTATACCGGATTATGGATGAAAATTGGGGACGGAAATCCTCCAGGATCCGTTGAAATTCAAATCTTCCTTCAACAATATCGTCTGGTTCATCAGGGGATCGACGGAATTGATTCCGCAAAAAATCAAAATAATCAGATGAGGGATCTGCATCGATAATATCAAGCTGGATCAGGTCCAGAAAACTGGAATACCGGTCGGTATGAGAAACTTCATACCGCAGATTGAAACGGATATCGGAGTTGATGTCGAACAGTGGCTGGTTCGACTGGCCGTAGCTGAGCTGGTAGCGCGTTCTGCCACTGGTAAACAGCGGGCGTTTGTCGAGAACGGCGAACGGAAAATTGAGCCGCGGTACCGAATAGTCGACTGTTGCCTGGTAGGTGTTGAAAAAGGTACGGTCATCGGTGAATTCACGGTCGGTTACCAATTCAAAATTGGTATTGAATCCGATAGTCAGATTTTCAGCGCGTCCAAAAATGTTATTGTTGCTGTAATTTAACCCGATTCCGGTTCCGAAACCGTACCGGTGCATGCCGAAAAATTCTGTACTCACCGAATGTTTTGGCAAGGTCTGCAGGTCGAAAAATACCGGGATTTCATCCCCTGAGTAATCGGGCAGGGACCCGTCTTCACTCAGGCCGAATCCACGGATGTTGAGCATGCCAAGATTTTGAAATTCATTGACGCTCTGCAGGTACAGGGCATGATTAAAGGTATCGCCGGGCTTGAACAGAATCTGGTCGGTCAGCAGGCTGAAACGCGTCTGGGCAGTCTCATCCTTTTCCATTCGGATCGTTTTTCCTCCGGTCACGTATGGCTCTTCGGTGATCGTCCGAGTCTCATCATACGCACCGGATGAGGCTGATAAACCCGGGGTGCCGCCGGGGCCTGCCAGGCTGATGTACAGATCACCGAATGTATAAATTCTGCCGGGATTTATGCGGTAGAGCACATCGAGGGTCAGCGGGTCTTCCACATCCCTTTTGATCAGGGCCCGCACCGAGTCCCGTTGAACGGATGCATATCCGTTATTTCTAAGGAAATTGATGATCCGGGTTTGCTCGGCCCGCAGTTCCTGGGCGCTGTATTGCCGGTTTACATTGAACGTGGAGTCGTCGATGGCAGAGCCACCCAATTCGGTATTCCGAAAAAACTCTTCCCGTTTGCCGTCTTCCTCAAATTCAGGGAATCCGGTGTAGGCAATGGATCTGATTCTGGAAGCAGGGCCTTCCTCTATCAGAAAAGTCACCTCAACTCTGTTTCTTCTGTATTCAACGACCGAGGTATCAACAGTGGCTTCAAAATATCCTCTGTTTTCATAATGAAGCCGGATCCGTTCCTTATCGTTTGCAATCGTTACCCTGTCCAGGTAAACCGGTGATTCACCGAATCGCCCGGTCAGCTGGTGTATATAATACCAAGGGGCAAACCGGGGGATACCCAGCATCTCCCGGTTCGTTCTTGTGCGAATAATGGAGCGCAATGTACGGCTTCGGATATTGTTATTGCCCGTAAACCGTATTTTTCGCACAACTTTCTCATCACTCTCTTCATTTGATTGATTGACAGTTAGATAAGCAAGCTGATTTGAACTTTGAAAGGCATGGACGGGTTCACCACCTGTGAGCATGAGGCCGATCAATAGTAAACCAAAAAACCAGGGGATTCGAAGCACGGAAATTTTGTTTTATATGAAAACGGCTGCACAATCCGTATGCAGCCATAAAAACCGATGATACTGAAATTTGAAGGTGACTACTGTTTATACGTGTACTTATACGTCGTCGTAATCAAACCCTTCATCTTCCTCGCCATGGAAGAAATCTTCCTTACGGATATAATCAGGCCAGATATCTTCTATGCCTTCATAAACCGTATCTTCACCTTCTTCAATTTCATCCAGTTCATACAAGTTATCAATAAGTTGTTGAGGAAGTCCATTTCTTTCGGCCCATTCAATCAATTCTTCTCTTGTGGCTGGGAATGGTGCGTCGTCTAACGCTGCTGCTAATTCTACGGTCCAAATCATATCGTTTAATTAATTTTAAATTCGTTACACTATCGTTGGTAGCTATAAAACAGATGCTAGGCAAAAAAGCAAATAAAACATCAATTAAATAAATATTAATTTCTTTTTTGGGACACTTAAGGTGTCAAAAATATTTTTTATCTTGAGACAGTTACTATTGTTTCAACATAACCATTTTAAAACAGGATTATTTTATGGGAAGTTTTGGAGGACTTGAATGGATCGTTATTGGTTTGGCGGTACTATTGCTTTTCGGAGCCAAGCGTATACCTGAATTGGCCCGCGGGCTGGGACAGGGTATCAAGGAATTTCGGAAAGCTTCCGATGATATTAAGCGGGAAATTGAGCAGGGTGAAGAAAAACCTCCTGTGAACACCGCAAAGAATGAAACAACCGCAAAAAGCGAATCATCGGAAAAAAAAGAAGTCAAAGCCAACGAAAACGTCGATTAAGAATCGGATTTAATGAGTGATTTCAGCTCTACGCAAGAGCAACTGAAGAAAGGTGCATTGACACTTCCGGACTTGGTGGAAAACTATCTGGACCGGATAGAGCAGAAAAATCCCCAAATTAACGCTTATGTCTCCGTGGACGGCGATGCAGCCAGAAAGGAGGCAGAAGTGATTCAGAAAAAGATTCGCAACGGCAGTGCCGGCCGGCTGGCCGGGGCTGTTGTGGGCGTGAAAGACGTCATTTGTGAGAAAGGCAAAGTGACCAGTTGCGCTTCCAACATTTTGCGCAACTTTGAGAGCGTCTACGATGCCACCGTCATCGAAAAACTCCGCAGTGAGGATGCTATTCTGCTCGGGCGGCTGAACATGGATGAATTTGCGATGGGTTCTTCCAGCGAAAATACAATCTATGGCCCCGTCCGGAATCCGCACGATGATTCCAAAGTGTCGGGCGGCTCTAGCGGCGGAAGTGCCGCGGCGGTTGCCGGGGAATTATGCAATATCGCCCTGGGCTCCGATACCGGGGGATCTATTCGGCAGCCGGCATCTTATTGCGGTGTTGTAGGGGTGAAACCCACCTATGGGCGTGTCTCCCGGCATGGCCTGGTTGCGTATGCATCTTCTTTCGACTGCATCGGGCCGCTGGCTCATTCGGTCCGCGATTGCGCTGAATTGCTCAGTACCATAGCCGGATTTGATCCGAACGACAACACCTCTTCCGGCCTGGATGTGCCCGATTATGCCTCAGGGCTGGAAAGCAGCGGAACCTTGCGGGTCGGAGTACCGGAGGAATATTTTGGCGAAGGCCTGGATGATGGGGTGCGAAAAATTGTCGAGGATGTGATTGCACAGCTTGAAAAAGATGAAAAGTTCAATTTGGTCCCGATCCGCATCCCCCATATGAAATACAGTATTGCCACCTATTATATCCTGGCCACTGCCGAAGCATCGAGCAACCTGGCCCGGTATGATGGAGTGCGCTATGGCCACCGGGGAGATATCGATGAGGTCCGGAAAGAATTGAGGCAGGAGAAAGAAGCCATTGAGGATAAAATCGAATTGGCCGATGCTGCCGGGAAAAACGACCTGATCGAGGAGATGGCAAAAGTGGACTCCCCGCTGATCAGACTCTACAAGAAATCGAGGACCGAAGGGTTTGGCCGGGAAGTAAAACGGCGGATCTTGCTGGGCACCTACGTACTCAGTGCCGGTTACTATGATGCCTATTACGCCAAGGCGCAAAAGGTCAGACGATTGATAAAGCAAGATTTCGACACCGCTTTCTCCAAAGTGGATGTGATCGTATCGCCAACAGCGCCCACCCCGGCTTTTGATATCGGATCCAATATCGATGACCCGATTCAGATGTACCTGAATGATATCTACACAACTTCAGCCAACCTGGCCGGCAACTGTGGAATCAGTGTTCCTGCCGGGACACATCCGGACGGCTTGCCTGTCGGAATTCAGTTTATGGGTGATAAATACCAGGAATCAAAAATCCTCCAGGCCGGGTATTTGGTTGAACAAATGCTTCGATAGATGAAGAGCAAACGCTGGCTGATATGCTTGCTAACGGGCCTGTCTGTACTATGCCTGATGCAGTGTGGAAGCCCGGAAGAGCCAAGGTTCAGTTTTACGGATAAAGGCCGGGATGTACCTCCGTTTTCAGCCGATCAGGCGTACGAGTACATTCAAAAACAGGTGGAATTTGGCCCCAGGAATCCGAACTCGGAAGGACACAGGCAGACAAAAGAATTTTTGTACCGGGAAATGCAGCACCATGCCGGCGAGAGAAATGTCTATGTTCAATCTTTTGAACACGAGGGATATGGCGGGGAAATTCTGGAAATGCATAATATCATCGCTGCCTTTAATCTGGAAAGCACCGACCGGATTGTACTTGCCGCGCACTGGGATACACGGCCGCGGGCAGATGAAGACCCCAACAACACGGATGAACCGATTCTGGGGGCTGACGATGGCGGCAGTGGGGTGGGGGTCCTGCTTGAGCTGGCTCGGATACTGAGTGAAAATCCGCCACCGCTGGGAGTGGATATTATATTTTTTGACGGAGAGGATTATGGGGAGTCGGGCGACCTGCAGAACTATTTTCTGGGCGCCCGCTATTGGGGTGATAACCAGCCGGCTCCGGGTTATAATCCGCGATTCGGTATTTTGCTGGATATGGTCGGAGGCACCGGCGCCGTGTTTCCCAGGGAAGGGTATTCGGTTCGTTTTGCACCGTCTCTGGTGGATGCCGTGTGGGACCTGGCAGCTGAATTGGGCTATGGGGAGATGTTTCCTGACACCGAGGGGGCCATGATATCCGACGATCATGTGATTGTGGAGCGAACAACCGGCATTCCCATGATCAATATCATCCATCATCAACGATCCGGGGATGGTACCGCTGAATTTCCCTCTTACTGGCACACACACCAGGACAATATGGAAATCATCGATAAACATACCCTGCAGGCGGTGGGTGATTTGATGACAGAATTAATTTATAACCGGATTCAGTAAGTGGAATGGCTGAAACTGACAATAAGAATTCCGGATGATTACCAGGAGAGTTTTATCGCGGAACTCCTGGATTTGGATTTTGGGGGATTTGAACAATTTGACGACAAAATAGAGGCTTACATCCCGGTAGAAAGGTTCAATGATGTGAACCGGGAGCATATCGAGCAGCTCCTCACGTATTTTCCCTTTGAGGGCCATATTGAGATGGAACAGATTATTGAACAGAAAAACTGGAACGAGGCCTGGGAGAAAACCATTGAGCCGCAGTCGATCGGAGCTTTTTTTGTCAGGCCCACCTGGTCGAAGGCTGAAGTTCCGGCCGGCCTGATACCCCTTGAAATCGATCCTAAAATGGCTTTTGGCACCGGCTATCACGCCACAACCCGCCTGATACTCGAAATGCTTCCGGAGCTGGATCCATCGGGCAAATCTGTAATGGATGCGGGAACCGGGACCGGAATCCTTGCCATAGCCTCGGTGAAATTGGGTGCAGATCACGTGCTTGCTTTCGATATCGACGAGTGGAGTAAAATCAATGCAAGGGAGAACGCCCTGCTCAACCGGGTGGCCGGCAGAATCGATTTCCTGCTCGGCGGGTTTGAAGTAATTCCCGAAAATAGCCGCTATGATTTGATTCTTGCGAACATCAACCGGAATGTAATTATTGGCATGATGGGAGAGTTCAGAAAATTCCTCGCACCGGATGGCCGGCTCTGTTTTTCCGGTATTCTCAATACAGATGTGGATGAGATAATCGCAAAAGCCGGTAAACACGCCATGAAAGTAATCACCCGAAAAGACAAGGGAGAGTGGTCGATGCTGCTCCTGGCAAAAAACCCGGATGCGTGAAAATTTCTTCTGTGGATATCGGAACGAATACGGTGCTTTTGCTGGTGGCTGAGGTAATGGATGACAGCGTCAGGATTCTGGCAGAAAAGCAGCAGATGCCGAGGCTGGGACGTGGAGTCGACAGGGATGGGATGTTGTCGGCCGGAAGCATCCAGCGGGTTATCGATTCACTGAATGCCCTTCAAACGTTTCTGGAAACTGAATTCCCCGATGCTGCACCGCCTATTGTTACGGCAACCAGTGCGGTCCGTGATGCCGGCAACCGGGATGATTTTATCGCTCTTGTAAAGGAACAGGTTGGGTGGCCGGTCAGATTGCTTAGCGGCAGGGAAGAGGCCCAGTTAACCTACAGGGGAGCCCAATCTGTGTTGAATATTGATCCATCAAAAACTTATGCCGTACTCGACATCGGTGGAGGGAGTACGGAGATTGCCACCGGCAAAGGCGGTTTGCTTGAAAACGCCGAATCACTCGATGTGGGCAGTGTCAGATTCAGTGAACGGTATCTGAGGGATGATCCGCCGATTCCTGCACAGATCGGTGAGGCCAGGCAGGCCATTGACCGGGCAATGTTCCCAACGGAACTGGCTGCCGGGATAGACATAGTGATCGGTGTGGCCGGTACGGTGACATCCATTGCGGCGATCGATCAGGGCATGAAGACGTACAACCCTGAACAGCTGAACGGGGCCATCCTGACGGCAGAGAAGATCACACAATTTCTGGAGGAATTTTCAACCACCGCCTCCGGGGCGCTGGAAGCCCGATACCCTCAGTTTCTGAAAGGCAGGAGTGATGTGATTCTGGCCGGGGTTTTAATTCTTGACGGGTTCCTGAAAAAAACAGGGGTAGAAACCGTTACGGTTTCTACAGGCGGGATCAGGCATGGTGTTTTAATGGAACAAATCAACCCGGCCGGACAAAATGCCGTTCGCCTGGCCTACGACATCCATAAGGATTTATTCTTTGAGTAGTTTTTCCGGGTGGCTATTATTATGTTCATATCAAATTATTTTTCCCGGCTCCGAAAAGAGGGCGGGTAATCAAGTGTTACAGAAGATGCATGGCCTGGAATAAAAAGAATCCCGACAAGATGTCGGAAGCCCTGCATAAGTATGGTTGACATGATACTAAAGATCGGGCCTGATTTTTTGAAAAGCCTTGCAAGAATAATAGGTTGGCAGAGTAGTGAATGTACTTTTTAAATTGTTGTGAAGAGTTGGTTCATGAATCCGTGGAAATTGAATAACCCTACTGCAACTTTTTCTGAAAGTGTGACGTGAATAAGCCTGAAAACAGATGGAATCATCCGAAAAAAACCCAAATGACAAAGCAAAACGGGAAACAGCTTCCGAAAGCAGAAGGGAGGACGATAAACTGGTTGCAGCGGCAGTTGAGGGAGATGAAAACGCCTATGCCCAGCTGGTAGATAAATATAAGAGAGCTCTTTTTTTCCATATTGCGAAAATGGTAAAAGACCGGGATCAAATTGAAGACCTGGTTCAGGAGGCGTTTATGAAGGCCTTTGGAAACCTGAAATCCTACAATACCGATTACGCTTTCTCCACCTGGCTTTACCGGATTGCCACCAATCATTCCATCGACTATCTCCGGAAACGGAAACTGCAGACGATGTCGATCGATGAGCCGCAAAAAACCAAAGATGGCGATCTTGAAATGCAGCTGCCTGATGAGTCATTTGTTACCGACAGGGAAATCATTCGAAAACAACGCCAGGATATCATCAATAATGCCATTGACGATCTGCCCGACAAATACCGGGAAGTAATCCGCATGCGGCATATGGAAGAAAAAAGCTACCAGGAGATTGCCGAAGTCCTGGAATTGCCTTTAGGTACGGTTAAAGCCCATATATTCAGGGCCAGGGAGATGTTATATAAGGCCCTGAAAGACAAAAGAAGCCATTTTTAAACTGAATTTTTTATATTATGCAGGAAATGACTATCCGGTACATGTAACAAGCAAGAAGGTACACCATACAGGCCGCCCATTGATGGCTTTTTGTATCACTTTTCACAGAAAATGAGATAGCCGCTCTGTCGAATTGTTATAGAAACTGGATACTCCTTTGCTGGATATCACTATTTCAATGAAAATGAAGTATTCGATATCACACGGTCTGAAAAAAATATGACTGTGCTTTAAAACCCCGAATCAAAAATAAAGAGAAGAGAAAATGAAGCGAGAAAACAAGAGGATTCTATGTACGTCTGTTTTGATTGCCGGCCTGTTTCTGATTCAGGCTTGCGACAGGGACCCCGTTTCCCCGGAAATTGGAGATGCACCTGAAATACCACTTCTTCAGGATGTTGAAATAGACAACAGCTATTTTCAGGAAAACAGCCCCTCCGGTGAAGATATGGAACAAAACCCTGGAGCTTATGATTCTTATCTGACTGCTCGAAACATGGTATCGATTTTAAAGGACAGGCTTGAAGAAGCAATGGAACTGCCCAGGTTCTTTCTGCTGGTGACTTCCCAGAGGGAAGCAGAATTTCAGGATGGCGTCTGGGTATGGGATTTTCCCTTTACCGTGGATGGTGATCTGATTGATGAAGAGGAAGACTTTAGATGTTGATGTCTTTGTGACTGCTCAGGTAAATGAAAATGCCAACACCGTTAACTGGGAATTCCTGGTCTCGGGCACCGGCACGCCATTTGGAGACCTCGAGGACTTCAAAATTTTCGAGGCGGAAACCAGCTTGGATAACTCCACCGGTGAGATCCAATTCTTTTCACCGGAAAATCCTGAAACTCCGGTTCTGGATTTGGAATGGGATAACCGTTCTTCGACTGAAAAGAGTTTTTCAGCAACCCTTATTGTTGACGACAATGAGGAGAATAATGGCAGTCTGAGTATCACAATCATTGGTTATTTTGAAGAGGATCCTGATTTCAGCCTGTCCTTTAGCGATGGATTTGATTCGACGATTGAAGTAACATGGAATTCTGAGACTCTTGAAGGAAGTATTGCAACTGCTGAAGAAACCTGTTTCTGGGGAGAGGATCTGGCTGTAACCGAATGCAATTGAAGCCTGAAAGAATATGATGAGTATATTTTAATCAGTTTTCATATCTTTGGGAATCTTGCCGTTTTAAATGGTCAAAATGAAAAATAGTAATTACAGGCAATTAAAATAATACCATTAACCCCAAAGTAAATCAGAGAAAATGAAGAGAAAAAGAGATGCCATCAAGCTAATTTGTATATGTTCCGTAATTGCAGGCCTGTTTTTATTCCAGGCTTGCGGTGATGACCCCGCTGCTCCGGAAGTGGGCGATCCTCCAGCGATACCGTTGCTGCAGGGCGTAGATATGGACGTCAGTTATTTCCAGGAAAATAGTCCCCCGGATGAAGAAATGCAGGAGAATCCTGAGGCTTTCGAGCCTTATCTTACAGCACAATTTATTGCTACGGCAACATCCATGGCGCTTGAAGAAGCCCTGCAACTCCCCCAATTTTTTCTGTTGGTGACTTCCCAAAGGGAGCCGGAATTTCAGGATGGCGTCTGGGTATGGGATTTTCCCTTTACCGTGGATGGTGAGCTGATTGATGAAGAGGAAGACTTTGATGTGGACGTCTTTGTCACGGCGAATGTAAATGAAAATGCCAACAGGGTTGTCTGGGAATTCCAAATTTCCGGTACCGGCACTCCCTTTGGAGACCTCGAAGACTTCACTATTTTCAGTGCGGAAACCAGTCTCGATAATAGCTCCGGTGAGATCCAATTCTTTTCACCGGAAAACCCGGATGTCCCGATTCTGGATGTCGAGTGGGACATCACCGCTACCAATGAAAAGGACATTTCATTAACCATAATTGCAACCGACGACGAAGAACCCAATGGCAGTCCGCAAACTATCTTGATCGGTTTTACAGAAGGAGATGGTAATGAATTCAGCCTTACATTTAACGATGGATCTGAAGAGGCGCCGATTGTAATCGAATGGAATTCAGATACTCTTGAAGGCAGCATTACAAGTGAAGGTGTTACCTGTTATTGGGGAGAGGATCTGGCAGTAATCGAGTGCGGATAAACCCTGTTTACGGCCGGGTTTTGCCGCTTAGTATACCTGGTTTTACTCTAAGTCTGGAAATCACGAATAGCACGAAATAGCACGCAGGGTACAAAGGGTCAACAAAGATTGAAATCCCAAAGAAAGCCTGCTTTTTGGGCGTTCATTCATTCATACCGGTGATCCTTTGTGCGCTCGTGTTCGTGGACTTCAAGCTTATGTGTTAGTTAGTTCTTGTGGATTTCAAGACTTATACCGGGCAGTTTTCTTGATAAAAATAGCCTGATGGACTGCCATTTCCACTGCCTCTTAGCCTGAGAGGTTTTCTGCTGCGATGGCTGCGTTTTCCCTGAACCGGGGATATTTGGCGCGGCGAACAGGCGTGCCGTTGAAGAGTTCTTTATAATCGGTTTCTGTTAAACTTTTCCAGAAGGAGAGATCTTCTTTCATCATTATTTTGCGCGGTTTCAGGTCTTCGATCTGTCCCGGTTTTGCATTATGATTCCAGGGGCAAACATCCTGGCAGATATCGCACCCGAACATCCACTCGCCGAGCTTGTCCCGGAATTCTTCCGGTATGCGTTCTTTCAGTTCGATTGTCAGGTACGAGATACATCTGTTGCTGTCGATCCTGTACGGTTCATAAATGGCATCGGTAGGGCAGGCATCGATGCATTTGGTGCAGCTGCCGCAATGATCGGTTCCAGGGGCATTGTAGTGGAATTCCAGGTCCACCAGAATTTCACCGATCAGAAAAAATGACCCGTATTCCCGGTTGAGCAGGTTTGAGTTTTTCCCGATCCATCCGAGTCCGGCCCGTTCGGCCCAGGCTTTGTCCATAACGGGAGCAGAATCAACAAAAACCCGGCCGTGAATATTCCCGATCTGCTTCTTCATCCGGTCAAACATCGTGTGCAGCTTCTTCTTGAATACCTTGTGATAGTCCCTGCCGCGGGCATATTTGGCGATCTTCGGGACCCCGGGTTTGCGGTCGTATGCCAGGTTGTCCGGGTAATGATAACTGCCGATCACGGAAATAACACTTTTTGTTCCGGTCACGAGTTTTGTCGGGTCAACCCGTTTTTCAAAATGCCTCTCCATCCAATCCATCTGGCCATGACGGCCCTCACGCAGCCACGACTCCAGCCGCCGGGCTTCATCACTCAACGGTTCAGCCCTGGCAAATCCGCAGGCGTCGAAACCCAGCTCCAAAGCCAGGTTTTTCACTTTCATTGTCCGCGTCAATAGATCCATAGTGGATGACGGGCCGGCTGCCCGTCGTACTTTATTTAAAACAAGTGAAACTGATATTATTCCTTATCTCGATTCGGCAATGATTGCCGGTTTTATTACAGCCGGCCTAATAGCAAACTGCAAGTATACGGCCGATAACCTGACCTTCAACGTTACAGGCAATGCTCCATTCCTGCGAGTGGACGGACTGGCAAACGCAATATAGAATCAGTTCAGTAATATGGATCAGTCCAGTACAGA
>SKRC01000193.1 GCA_007118695.1 Balneolaceae bacterium
AAAATACGAGGTTGTAAAGAAGAAATACAGGTTGATTTTCATCTTTATCAAAACTATGGGATTCAAATTCTAATACTATATTTTATCATTCGTTATAAGGAAAACACCAAACAAACAGAAACCAATGACTCGTTCGACCATTACTTCCGATAAACCCTACAAAATTTGTTTCGTATGCCTGGGTAATATTTGCCGGAGTCCAACGGCAGAAGGAGTATTTCAGCATCTGGCAGATAAAAACGGGCTGCAACCCTATTTCTATATAGATTCGGCAGGTACATCGGCCTATCATATTGGGGAACCCGCCAACAGGAAAAGCCAGATGGTTGCCAACAAACACGGAGTTCAGCTCAATTCCAGGGCCCGAAGGTTCAAACCCCGGGATTTAAAGGAGTTCGACCTGGTTGTTGCCATGGATGAGGAAAACTATCAAAATCTGCTTGGTATGGCCGGCAATGAGAAAGAAAAACAAAAAATTAGAAAAATGCGTGCTTTTGACCCGGTACCGGGTGACGGAAATGTACCGGATCCCTATTATGGTGGCACCGATGGTTTTGAACAAGTATTCAAGATTGTTCACAGAAGCTGCGAATCACTTCTGGACATACTGAAAGAAAAAGTCCGAGAGCAGATATGACACTTCCCGATCCTATTTTATCATATTTAAAAGAGAAGCATCAGATTTCAGTTAAAAATGTGAAAGCCGTTTCTGGCGGCAGCATCAACCAGGCGGCCCGGGTAACGGCCAACGGGCAGGAATTGTTCCTGAAATGGAATGAAACCGCCCCTAAAGATATGTTTGATAAAGAGGTAAAGGGGCTCGAATTACTCAGAGAGGCTGAGACCGGCCTTGTTATTCCGGAAGTCATCGCCTATAACCCCGAAGAGGATGATACACCGGGATTTCTGCTGATGGAATACATTGAGCCATACCGGGGCGACGGCGAAGCATCGCGCTCATTCGGCAAGCAACTTGCCCGGCTGCACAGCCATACCGGTACTTTTTTCGGCCTTGACCACGATAACTACATCGGCCGGCTGCCGCAATCAAACAAGTCACACTCATCCTGGACATCTTTTTTTATTCATGAACGCATCGAACCACAGCTGGAACAGGCGTTTCTGAAAGGAACATTGCAGCGTTCGTTGCTCGCCAACTGGTCGCGTCTTGCCGGCCGGCTGGAGGATATCTTCCCCGACAGCAAACCCTCCCTGCTCCACGGCGACCTCTGGGGTGGAAATTACTTTTTTAATAATAAACATCAGGCCGTATTGATTGATCCGGCTGTGTACTATGGCCATCCCGAAATGGAACTCTCTTTCACAAAAATGTTCGGCGGGTTTTCAAATGACTTTTACGACTCCTATGCCTTTGAATCTCCCCTGGATGCCGGTTTTTCCGACCGCGTGGAAATTTATAACCTCTATCCACTGCTCGTACATGTCAACTTGTTCGGCGGCCATTACGCCAGCCAGGCTATTTCAATCTTAAACCGGTATTAATGCGAATTGTCAGCCTGGTCCCAAGCCTTACCGAACTGATCATTGACTTTGGATTGCAATCCAGCCTGGCCGGACGTACGCGATTCTGTATTCACCCGGAACCGGCTGTCGGGAAAGTACCGATTATCGGGGGAACCAAAAATCCCCGGCTGGACAAAATCAGGGACCTGAAACCCGACCTGATCATCGCCAACAAAGAAGAAAACAGGAAGGCCGATATCGATCAACTCAAGGAGCACTCCACGGTCTTCCTGACGGACATAGCAACCATTGAAGATGCACTGTTGGCCATTTATGAGCTTGGTCAAAAACTTAATGTCGCCGAGAAGGCTGATGAACTTATTAAAAATATAAACAGGGAACTTGAACGCATACCCGAGGAAGCTCCCGTTCGGGTGGCTTATCTGATCTGGCAGAAGCCCTGGATGACGGTCGGCAGAGATACTTATATACACTCTGTGCTATCTCGCTGGAAAATGGACAACGTTTTTAAACAACAAACCAGATACCCGAAAATCACCCTGGAGAAGTTGGCCCGGAAAAACCCCGACTACATTTTGCTTAGCAGTGAACCCTTTCCATTTAAAGAGAAGCACAAAGATGAAATTCGTGAAGCCTGCCCCGACAGCAATGTACTCCTCGTCGACGGTCAATGGTTCAGCTGGTACGGCTCCCGGATGCTTCCTTCATTCAAAAAACTCAATACCTTACGGCGGGCCATTAGCTGAAACAACCCCGACTATGCTTCTCCGGGTATCTCACAGGAAATATATTAAATGTAATGTAACTTTATTATTTATAATACTTTATGATCCAATTTTGGAGTCTTCAAAAAAACACCCTGTTTTTCTGCGACATTTCCCCGTCCGCTGCCAGGGCCCATTTTTTGTATCCCAACGGTGTATATCTTTTCCCTCCCGAGCGGTCGGGACTCATTTTTTGTACTCCGACAGTACCTGTCGGAGTACATCTTTTCCTCACGGAGTGAAATATTTCCCTCAGCAAGGCGAAGCGAAAAGAAAGAAAAAGTCCAAGTATGATTTAAAATCGAATAGCATGAAGTTTTCAGTATTAATCATTACCAATTCTTTGCTCTTTATACTATCATACCATCTTATCCCAGAATCCGTTAACAAACCGCACATAACATAATCAGGATGTATAGAAAGGTAATCGTCACCACATATCTATTGATACTGCCTTCGCTGCTATTTGCCCAGGAGCAGGTACAGAAGATTTCTCCTGAAGATGAAGCCCGTGCTATGGAATATTATATCAAGGGACTAAATGCGTTTGAAAACGAAGAGTATCAGGATGCACTTGACCATCTGAATATTGCCTATCTGAAATTATCGAAATCGGCCGGTGTTAACTATGCCCTGGCGGATGTCTATCTCGGGCTGGAAGACTATCAAAATGCCGAATATTATGCCCGGACATCTATAGATTTGGATCCCGAAAACAAATGGTATCATCTGAAATTAGCACAGATTTACCGGAGAAGCGGACAAAATAGCAACTCCATTGAAGCTTTGGAAAATGCAAGGGAATATCATCCTAAAGATATCGGGATTTTAATCCAGCTTGCCGCCCTTCATGCAGAGCTCAGGGAATACAATAAATCGAATCGAATCTACGATGAAATTCTTTCTGTCAGGGGATCAGACCCGGAGATCCACAGACGTAAGTACCGCAACTATATGCAGTTAAATCAGCATGAAGCCGCATTGGAACAGCTGCAACTAATGCGGAAGCTTGAACCGGACAACCTGGGCACATTGCATGCACTTAGCCGGCTCTATAGCGAAGTCGGAGAAATGGATGCGGCTATCGAGATTTTGAATGAAGCGAAGCAGCGCAATCCCCGTAACCCGGAAACTCTGATATTGCTGGCCGAGATTTATGTGAATGAAGGCAAATGGGACAGCCTTGGCGATACGTTTATCTCCATGATAGAAGACCCGATGCTCTCTGCATCCCAAAAAATGGAACTCGCCAGGTTCCTCTACCTGCAGCATCAGTCCTCACCCTACCAGGGTACACTTACCAGGCAGACGGAACGGGTGCTGCAAAGTTTCAGTGAAAATGAGCCGGAATACGGAGAGGCGCATCTGTTAGCTGCCGAGTTCTACCTGAACCAGGGTAACAGTGCCGAAGCGGTTAATAAACTGAAATTGGCCAACGAGGTGATGCCCGAAGAGACCGAGGCCTGGCGGCAAAGGCTACAGCTTCTATTCTCTGAAGGTGATTATGAAAATGTGATCCAGGTGGGTATTGAGGCTTCCCGATATGTCGAGGATGATGCCACTATCAATTTTTTTATCGGCGCCTCGTATATGTTAACCGATCACTATACGGAGGCTGCCGAATGGCTGGAAAAAGCGACACTGATGCCGTCAAGACGAAATTTCAGGTCTATTATTCACGGCACCCTGGGTGATGTTTATACGGAGCTCAACCGGTGGGACGATGCCGTTGAATCCTATGAAAACGCCTTGCGGCTGGACAACGCCAATCACAATGCCATGAATAACTACGCCTATTACATGTCGGTCAGGGAAGAGAACCTGGAATATGCTGAAGAACTTGCCCTGCGTGCCATTGGGTATGAACCGGACAATGCTGCGTATCTCGATACCGTCGGTTGGGTCTATTTTAAAAAAGGCAAGTATGAAAAGGCAAAAGAGTATATAAAATCCTCCATTGAAACCGGCGAGGCCAGCGCCGAGGTTTATGAACACATGGGGGATGTCTACAACAAATTGGGCCAAGCCTCTGAAGCCGTTAACTGGTGGGAAAAAGCCCTGGAGGCAGACCCCGAACGAACATACCTGGAAGAAAGGATCAAGACACCGTGAAATCAACCACACCCATAATCACTCTTTTGTTCTCCCTGCTGCTGTTTGCAGGTTGCCGGGCACCGCTTGAGCTGCTCGAAACCGGAGAACTGGAACGTGCCGATATCAGCACAGAAGTACTTGTTGATATGGTACCGGACTATTCCGACAGGCTTCAGACACTCTCCGGCAGTGGCCGGGCATTTATCAGCCAGCCCGGCAACAGCGACCGGGTCTCCATCGACTTTCACTCCAACAGGGAGGCAAGCCTGGTAACCTTTCGGAACCGGCTGGGTATGGAGGGCGGTCAATTGCTGGTTGAAAAAGACTCGGTTTTGG
>SKRC01000154.1 GCA_007118695.1 Balneolaceae bacterium
CGCTCCTGATATCATCGATACGAATGTCAACCTGTTTGACTGGCCATTTCGCCCGCTCAAATATGGGAATACCAATGCTCTGGCAGAAAAATTGAAACAGCACCGAATCACTGAAGCATGGGCGGGCAGTTTTGAAGCTCTATTCTATAAAAATATCGATGCCGTTAACGTTCATTTAGCCGAGGAGTGTGCTGCAAGTGGGGACGGCATGTTCATCCCATTCGGTACTGTGAATTTAAACTGGCCCGACTGGCAAGAGGATCTTCGCAGATGTCACGAAGAGTATAATATGCCCGGCATCCGGATTTATCCGATATACCAGACCTTCGACATGACGCATGAAGAGTTTCCAAAACTGGTTGAACAGGTAACCAAACGGGATATGATTCTGCAGATAGCAGTAAAAATGGAAGATGCACGCCATCACCATCCGATCGTTCAGGTCCGGGATATTAATGCAGAACCTTTAGTTGATCTATTACCAAACATACCGGAAGCCAAAGTACAGCTGTTGCACTGGAATCGTCATATTGGTCGTAACCTTATGTTAAGACTTATTCGTGAGACCCATATAGTCCTGGATATTTCGCGTGTTGAAGGCAGTGGTGCCGTTGGTCACCTGTTAGATGGAGAGCATTGGGCGGCATCCGTAGATCCCGTTCCTGTGGAGAGGCTTTTTTTCGGCACCCATGCTCCTTACTTCCCGGTAGAATCTGCCCTTATCAAGCTATTTGAGGCTCCGCTCTCATTGGAACAGATTCATGCCATCACGTATAATAATGCCGGCACTTTGCTTCGCCGCGAGTAACTATTAACTTGCATTTTTCACAAAATATTATTGCAAAAAACTAACGCTTTGTTTGATAATGTCTTAGCCTGTATTTTCATATTCAATCATGATAACACTCTTTAATGTACTGCGCTTAGAGCATAGCGATTCTCTTCCCCCGACAACAGTAGGAGAAATTTTCCCGACCACAGTCGGAATGCATTGAAGCTCAAATGACTTGATCAGAGTCCTGAACGCTCACAAATAAATTTCTTGTTGAGATATGCAATTTAAGTAAAATGGGAATAATGGATTTGTGAAAACTACTGAACGAAACCAGGGATAAACGATGCGATTAAATATGGGTTCAAACTTCGAATGATTCCGGATCATGAATCTTAGCCCGAATATCTCACAAAAAATAATGTGAATTATTAGCAAACCATTGATATTTAGTGCCTTGAAAACCAAATTATAATCCTTTTAGAATGACAGTCTGTAATCTGCGAATAACAACTGCCAACAGGCAAACCTTAAACACTGTTTTATGACATCCCAAATGAAGAGCCCTCGTGAATTTGTTCTTGATCCTGCCGAATACGGCATACCCAATCGACAGCAACTGGCAGATTATCGTATTTGGGATACACACTATCATGGATTTCTTACCGGCCGCGAACCGATTGAACAACATAAACGGATGATGTTTTATGTTGAACGTATGGGTATTGAAAGGGTCATTGCACTCGAGATTGGCGGCTCCTTACGTGAACCTCTTAAACCTGCCCCACACGATGATGAAGTCTGGAAGATCATGGAAAGAGATAAAGAGATTGTGACAGGAATCACTCCGATCGATCCGGGTTATCCGCATGAGAGCTGCGCCAAAATGGAGAAGTGGATTCGCAATGGGCCATGCATCGGTATCAAGTATGTTGGAGGCAATGAGCTGGGTGTAACATGCGATCATCCGAACAATGACCGAATCATTGATTTGGCTGTTGAACTGGAAGCAGTCATCTATATTCATACCTGGATCAAGGTCGGCGGATCTCCGCGTGTGCCAGGCAAGAATAATAATGCCGGAGAATCGACCCCTATGGATGTGGCAAAGCTTGCAGAACGTTATCCTGATGTGCCATTGATATGCGGCCATGCCGGCGGTGACTGGGAGTTGGGAATCAGGGCTATTCGGCCTCATGAAAATGTATACCTGGAATACAGCGGTGGGGATCCGCAATCCGGATCGGTTGATATGGCTGTCAATGAACTCGGAGCCGACAGAATCGTCTGGGGAGGGCACGGGCCAAGCCGCTCGTATGCAACCGAAATGGCCAAAGTCCTTGATGCCGATATTACCCATTCCGAGAGGATGAAAATATTTGGCCGAAATTACCGCAGGCTTGCAAAAAACATCTGCCGGAAAAAAGGAATTGCTGTGGAAGTCTGATGGCTTGTCTGTTATCATTCGATGATTTCACGCAACTCATCGGGTGCCCATGTGGTACGGCGATCAATTGATTTTTCCCTGATATGCCGAACTTCCTCAGGGGCAATAGGTGCAGCATTGTTATTCCAGGATTGGCGAATATAAGTCAAAATTCCGGCAAGCTGCTCATCGGTCAGGTAATCGTGACCGGGCATGACACCGGAAATATCTTCCCCCCGTTCTGCTGCACCTCCGGAAAAACCTTGCATCAAGATTCGAACCAGTGCCTCCGGCTCCCCTTGCACCCACTCGCTTCCTGCCAGTGGAGTCCCGGTGCCACCCATGCCTTCACCTTGTGGTCCATGACAAGCCATACAGGTTCTGTAATGCTGTCTGCCGGTTTCAAAAAGCTGTTGCTCGGCTTCGGTCAAATGTTCCAGTGAAACCCCCTCAGGCAATTCGGCTTCAGCTTCTGCCAGAGTTTCCAGTATTTCCCGATGAAGATTCAAATCATCGCTCCAGCCATAAGAAGTCCGCAGAATTTGAGCCATTTGCTTTTCTCGCTGATAAACCCCTGTCATTGCCATTTCCCTGAAATAAGGGCTGTTTGAATGTGCATCGAGAATACCTGCCATCAAATGCATAGCCTGCTCATCCGCTGATTCTCCCAGTGATGCTAATAGCTGTAGATTGACATATGGTGAAGATTCTGACTCAACCATCGTTTCCAGGCGAGCTAAAAGTTCTGAGGATCCTTGTGCAAACAAGGGTTCCAGTATCCGGATTGCTGCAGCCCGTATACGGGGGTGCCCGTCATCGAGTGACCGCTGCGCTATTTCTTCTAATCGACGTTGTGGATAGATGCTGCGATCATAACCTTCCAGTGTCCAGAGCGCTTGCAATCGGGAATACGCCTCTGCAGATTCAGCATGAACAATTTCTTCCAGTTCCAAAATAACATCACCAGGTGAGCATTGTACAAGAACCTGCTGCGCCTGATCACGCAAATAGCCATTCTCATGGCTCAGGTATTCTATCACTTGTTCCGGCATCATTTTGCTAAAACGGGGTGTACTGTAATCGATATCCCGATCATCGCGGACAATTCGGTAAATCCGTCCAAATTCACCAACCGGTTTGTGAAGATCGTGTTCAACAGTGTATTCCCTCAAGTGATCGGTCAGGGACAGTGCCGTTTCAAAAAGACCCCGGTACATATCTATGACATAGAGTGCTCCATCGGGTGAATTATACATATTAACCGGCCGGAACCGTTCGTCGGTAGAGGTAAGAAACTCACGATCTTCATAGGCAAAACGCGCTTCTGCTTCAATTTCAGCGTGGTCACCATCGATAATAAACCGTTTGATGAGATTTCCTGCCGGTTCGGGGGTAAATGCATTGCCCCGGTACTCATCGCCGAATTGGTCTCCCCGATAAATAACCGGAG
This sequence comes from Balneolaceae bacterium, assembly GCA_007118695.1. Lineage (GTDB taxonomy): Bacteria > Bacteroidota > Rhodothermia > Balneolales > Balneolaceae > SKRC01. The sequence continues at coordinate 3,649 of SKRC01000154.1, forward strand.
CTGTCGTAGCTGTTGCGGTTTTTAGTGTACCATCTTCCTCTCGTACCTCCCGGCCTATTCGATAACCCCGGTTTAATCCTACTACATGCGCCGGCCACATGGGAGCATTGGGAGCGATATTCTGGTTTTTTCCGGTTCTCACCTGAAAAAGCGGGTGGCGCTCACTGTAACCGTATGGAACCAGGTGAGTTTGTAAAGGATTGGTATTGTGCGCCGAATAGAGCCTCCCCCAATCATCCTGATTCATCCCCCACTGTCCTAAGCGGTTAAACGGGCGGGTCTGCCACCTTCCGTCTATCCGGCGGATACTTTCAACATTATCATGAGAGCTGTGTATCCAGTTATCCATGCCCCAAATCAGGTTATTGGGCATATTTTGGATGTTATCAATCATTGGGTCACCATAACTGCTGTATACGATCTCCCGGGTATCCCCTTTTCCATCTCCATTGGTATCGCGGATAAACCAGACGTTTGGGGGTTCCGCCACCAAAACGCCGTCATTGAGCACTTTCACACCTCTGGGAAGTACCAATTCATCACGAAAAACCCGGTGCGTGTCCATCATTCCGTCCCCATTTGTATCCTCAAGAACCACCAGCCGTGCTTCTGGAACTTGTTGGAGTGAAATGGTTTCTCGTTCACTGCGATCATGAACCGGCATATAAGAGGGCATTTCCACAACCCACAAACGCCCATCTGGGTCTATATTCATGGCAACAGGATCGGTTACCATCGGCTCATGGGCAACAAGTTCTATTCGAAATCCCTCTTCCAGCTCAAATCGTTCGAGGGACTCTTCGGGGGGCAGAGGTGAAATCACCAGGTCACTGTACTCCCGGTAATCGATCTGTTCTGCATCCATTCCGGCTGTCCTTTCCAGGCTTTCCCGGAAAGTAAAACAGGCAGTACCAATCGGTTCATCGGCCGGATCGGTTGTGCAGGATGCGATCAACAGGAATATCAGTAAGA